>CAZYJH010000087.1:0-7279 GCA_964647775.1 uncultured Candidatus Bathyarchaeia archaeon | reverse complement strand
ACATTTCCTCGGCGAATCAAATCGAGCGCTCTGCGTCTGAGCTCCCCAATCACGTCCCCCAAAGACAGCACATATGGGGTGTAAGGAACATTGATTTCTTTGGGGCTTACAAACCTGTCTTCCTGAATCAAGGTGAGCAAGATTTGGGCTTCAGCATGCTCTTCATAGGCGGCTTCAACAGAACCGCTGTAAAGCAGATACGGGTAATCTTTTGCTGTTTCATGAAGCTTGACGAAGAGGCTCTTTGCTTCTTCAAGCATGGTTTTGGCGTCATCGAATCTTTCTTGGTGAGTAACCTGTATTGCCTGTTTAGAGAGGCGTGTTGCCTTCCGCATGTCCCTATGGACACCTTCCCGAACTTCATCTCTTGCACTCAGTTCTTCCTGAATTTTTTCCAGAATCTCCTTCAACGACATAGACTTCACAGCCAGAAACAACCAAAAATGAAGCTAGGCTAACTTAATAGCCTTTTCCAAGCGGCTCAGCAGAACCACTCTGCTGTCGGGGGACTCGTCCAGCATGTTGTAGCCGTTTTCTGATGCCAGCTGAGCTGCGAAGTCTCTGATTTCCCTGTGAGAGGGCATGCTGCTGCCGTCCAGTCTGAGCCTCGAAAAGCCTACGTGCATGTAAGCTTTCGGTTCCAAGTAAGTTGGGTTCGCCTTCTTGACTAGCTGGGCGTAGAGTTCGGGATGCTTCATGTTCACATGCCGCGCCAGAGTGAACCTGATTACTGTGGGGCACTTGAAGCTTGGAAGCAGCTCCAAGGTTTGGTTGAGTTTGTTCCATGCGTCTGGCACATGGGGACGGCAGACACTGGAGAACGTTTTCTTATCAAAGGCTGAAACCGAGATGTACAGTTGTGTGGGTTCCTCGCTTAGATTGGATAGAGTTTCTGGCACAGTTCCGTTGGAGACAAGGAAGGTGGTGAAGCCTCGCCTATGAAAGCCCTTGATTAAGCCGTCCAGATGCGGGTACAGGGTGGGTTCGCCTGCCAAGCTTATTGCCGCGTGCCGTGGCGTGGTTGCCTCTAAGCGTTTAGTTTGGTCTGCGTTGGGGGTTGCCTTGTATCCTGTCAGTATCCGCTGTTGTTCTCTGATGCAGCCCTCGATTATGTCCTCTGGGTCGTCCCAGTCTGGCAGCTTGGTTTCGTCCCATCTCAGGTTGTGGTCTCCGCTTTGGGCGCGCCAACAAAAGACGCAACCTAATGTGCAATGAAAGACGGAGGGCGTCATCTGCAGGCACCTGTGACTCTTTATGCCATAAAATTTCTGTTTGTAGCAGCTTCTATCCTGAACGATGCTGTTGTAGAGCCACCTGCACCGCTTCACAGCCGAGTGACTGCCCACCAGATGATACTTTTGCCTATGCAGCAGGTCAATTATTTCGTCAGGAACCAAAGACCGCAACGTTTCCAATCCGCCAATTCTTTAGAAGTGAATAAAGAGTAATCCTTTTTTAAAAAGTGTTTTTCATTATCTCCTTCATGAAGAGACCAGTGGGCTTAGCCTTTTCATCAAAAATTCGGTCTGAGAGACATATCTTATATAGAATAAACAAGATACAGCATTAACATTAAGGGAAGAAAATGAATTTAATGATTTTTGGAGCAGGTGCAAGTTATGGTTCAGATTCCCGAGGTCATCTTCCCCAGTTAGGAGGCGACTTACTTGATGAATTAGTTAAGTTTGCTCCAAATACTTGGGGTAAGCTCCCTGAAAAATACACAGCAAGTTGTAGAAACGATTTTGAACAAGGAATGCAACTGTTATCAAAAGAGATTCCCGAGAGTCTTCCTCCCTTACAAAGAAGTATGGCGGCTTATTTTTTCGAATTCGTGCCTCGAAATACAAATTTATATCTTAAACTGGCTTACTTGATTAAATCATCAAAATGGAACAACGATGGAAGATTGGTATCTTTCAATTATGAACGTCTACTTCCTATCTGTTTATCTGAAGCAAATCTGCAACCTGCAGTGGGAGTTGAAGAAATTGACAACAATCAAATTGAACTTTGCCTCCCACATGGAACATGTAATTTATTTTGTTCGGGAATTCGACTTTCAACAAATGTGTTGTTTCATGGAACAGGCGTTTCTTTTGACGGAGGGCTACCACAATGTATCGTTGATACACAAGAATTTTATCAACGTCTGAATAGCGATGCAATTCCGCCAATAATGAGCTATTTCAATCCACAGAAGACTAATGCTTCTGGAAGAAGTTTTATCATTAATCAGCGAAAAAGATATGAAGAGTTAGTTCAGAATTCAGACAAAATTGCCATAATTGGTCTTAAAGTCAGGGAACATGATACGCATATATGGAATCCAATAGCAAATACAAACGCAAAAATTGTTTATTGTGCAGGGAAAAGGGGCGCAATTGAATTCAGGGCATGGTCAAAAGAGAATAGGTGTGGAAAAAAGAATACAATCGTTGAGGATTATTTTGCAGAGAGCGTTGGGACTATTTGTACTGAAATGAAAATAAAATGAACAAAGAATTTGCGATTGCGGATCCCAATCTTTGCTTACTGTCCAATAAAAGCATTATAATAAATGCCCACGCGGGTAGGGGTTAATAAAACAGAGAAGGAAATGCTAGAGCTATAGATGTAGGAAGTGTCTCTTTTTAGCCTGTTCGTTGGGATTATACAAGAAAGTTAATTAAAACATGGGTCAACTTTAAATCGTTGGAATAAAGACTACGTGGTGCTGAAAGAGGTGTAAGTTGTGAGTTACAAGAAAATTGTGGAAATGATTCCCGTTGAAAAACGTGGAGAACTTTCAGACAAACTCCTAAACTATTTGTTAAAAGCCAAAAAGGAGAATAAGATGCCAAGCAGCCTAGCAAAATGCTTCCTAAGCCAATGGCAAACAGGCGACTTCAACGACGCGGTCGGTCTTGCGATCCTCCTTGAAGCAACCGCAACTGTTGAGCCAGAAAAAACCATAGAATACGTGGAAAAGGAAATGCAGCTGCCAAAGGTTGCTAAGGCACTTAAAGAGGCTGCATAAACGGGCAGGTGATTTGAATGGTGAAGTTTGGAGTAGAATTTGTTCCCAAGGAAGCTTACTGGAAAACAGTCTACTATGCTATCCAGTCTGAGAAGAGAGGCTTCGACAACCTCTGGATAACAGACCACTACAACAACCGCAACGTATACGTTACCCTAGCAGCAACCGCGATGTACACCAAAAAAATCGTGTTCGGTCCAGGAGTAACCAACCCCTTCCTCGTCAACCCAATCATGACCACCCAGTCCTTGGCTTCGCTGGATGAAATGGCTCCGGGACGAGTAGTGCTGGGCATGGGAGCAGGAGACAAAACAACTCTTGCATCCACAGGAATAGAAGCAAATAAACAGCTGTCAGCGGTTGTGGACGCCATCACAATCTTCAAGGCGATGCTGGAAGGAAAAAGCGTCACCTACGAAGGACAAGTTTTCCAGGTGAAGGGCACAAAATTCAACTTTAAACCAAGAGGACAAATCCCAGTTTACATAGGCGCTCAAGGACCAAAGATGCTTGCGACTGCCGGACAAATCGGCGACGGCGTTCTGATAAACGCTTCTCACCCCAGAGACATAGACTATGCTGTCAGCCAAATAAGGAGCGGAGTCAAAGAAGCGGGAAAGAGCATGTCCGACGTGGACGTCACAGCCTACACTAGTTTCTCGGTGGACAAGAAACCTGAAAAAGCAATGCAGGCGGCTTCTCCAGTGGTTGCCTTCATAGTTGCGGGCAGCCCAAACGTGATACTGGAAAGACATGGAATAGAAATGGATAAGGCAAACAAGATTCGGGGAGCCTTGGCAAAAGGAGACTTCGGTACAGCCTTCGGTTCGGTATCTCCAAAAATGATGGAAGCCTTCTGCATAGCCGGCACCCCTGACGTATGCAACGAAAAGATCAGCAGACTGCTTAAGGCAGGAATAACCCAGTTCGTTGTAGGGTCACCCGTAGGTCCAAACGTGCGAAAATCCATTGACCTCATAAGCGAACAGGTTATCCCGCACTTCAAATAGTGAAAAAACTGTCTGTAAACCCAAAAAATGAAGGTTAGCCCCCAATAAAACGGGGAGCTACCCATCATACACTTCTTTTTTACCATGTTTAACATAAAAAATGTTAATTTCGGGAATATAGCAGAAAAACAAAAAATTTATAACGTTCCGTGGTCGAGCATAGTTTGCTGATGGCGTAACTTCAAAGAATTTTTGCTTATGTGAAGGGCGTGGCACATATTGGCTGAAACAAAATATTGTTCTCCAAAATGTAATTTATTTAGATGCATGAAAAGAGCAGTCATCTACCAAGGAAACAAGATCTGGTGCAGATGGACAGACGAAGAATGCAACGTAGCAAACTGCAGCTACTCATCATGCGCACGAAGACGGCTACTCCCCGGCGGAGTATGCGGCGAATCTGTGAAACGCAGAACAGTTGACAGAATACCAGAAGAAGACATCATTCCGTCTGTGAAGCTCAAAGGCAAAGCTCTGCGAAAACTAGGAGAAAAAGAAATCTACTAGCTTTTTGTTTGCTTGCCAGAAAACTTGTTAAGGTATAAAAACTGCTGCTGCGAGAACCGTGGTCCACTGACCACTTTTTTCTCCTTTCGCCGACTGCGTTATGTTACTTGTTTTGATGATCATTCCGCTTGTTTTGAAGATCTGTTTTTTCTCGTCCCAATCTTTGTCTGAGTCAAAGGGAATCCCCATGGTTGTCGCAAGCATGGTCGCCGCTAAATCCTCTGCATAGTCTCCCGCTGTTTCGGCTGATTGACCGAAGGAGTGATGCTCAGAAAGATAGCCGTAGCTGTCCTTGTTTGCTGGAATCGCCATACCTACAGATGCAGCAATCAGCCGTTGGGGCTCCTTAACAGAGTTTTTGGACAGAACCACAAAAGTGATTTCTCCCGGCTTCAGCATGCTCAAACCTTCTTCTTTCGAGATCAGCTTGCATCCGGGCGGTATTATGCTTGAAACAGTCACTATGTTGCATCTGTGGATTCCTGCGTCTCTCAGGGCTAACTCGAAGGACGCCAAAAGCTCCTTGTGACTGCCTACGCCCTTAGTCAGGAACATAAATTTTGGAATCATAGAATCCACCACTCTAAAAGGGAGTCTGTTTAGGCTTTCGCCTTTCAACTACGAGAAATTATCCTGTGGAAACCCGTTTCACTACTGGCGGTCTCTTCTTCTTGAGGACGCGGTAACCACAAAAGGTGCATTTTACTCCTCCGCCGCGCAGCTCAAGCTCTTCTGTTTTAACTCTTGCGCCGCATTTCACGCATTCATAGGTAAGTCCACGTGAAATATTCTCTGACATTATATAAGCCTCTAGACTTGGTAACGATGTTTCACAGGATTTAAATGTTTTCTATTTCGAAAGCGCGCCAACATAGAAAGAAGGGGAACTTCTCATCAAACTTGTAGCTAATTTCTCAAAGATTCAAGATCATGTCCGCTAAAACTTTGGCGCCGTCTTTCAGCACAGGAATTTTGTTGTTCTTCGCCGTTTCTATAGCGTCCATCAAACTTTCCAAAGTGACGTCGGACAGAATTGTGGCGCCCACTTTTTTGGCGAAAAATTCAGAGTCTCTTCGGGGGAAAGTGCGTGTCAGTTCTGGGTCAGGCACTATGACTGAGGGCTTCTTGTAGGCGGCAGCCTCCAGCGGGACGGATCCCTGATGTGTTACAATAACTTCTGCGCCTGCAACAAGTTCGCTGAAGTTTAGGGAGAAATCGAGGATCTTCCATTCGGGATGCCGTTTCCTGTAGGGTTCAGGGTCAACCGTTCCGGTCTGCAAAACCACGTTCTTTAGGTCGCTTCCGTTTAGGACGTCAAAGAGCCTCTTGTGCCCCAGTGTTCCTCCAGTCACCAAAATGTAGCCTCCACTGAAAGGCTCCAGTTCAGGTTTTGGGAAAAGGGGACCAACAACTGTGCCCTTCAAGAATTTTTTCTGTTCAGGCCACTGCAGAGCCGTGATTGCCGAGAAGGGCTGCAGAAGGCGGGCTGTTTTGGATGCCCCAATAAAACGGGCTTCGCCCTCGATGTTCACTAGGGGTATTCCCTTCAAAAAAGCAACCAGTGCAGGTGGGATACAGAAGTTGCTGCCGGTGCTTACAACAGCATCAAAATCTCCTGTGACTTTCTTCAGTGAATTTGCGAGTGCTCTGGCTAGATTGTAGGTGAACTCGCCTGTTTGGGTTTTGGCTCCCCGCGGCTTCAAAAGGTGGTCTACTTTGCCGAATTTGCTTAGTCTTTTGTGGCTGGATGTGTCTCCTTCTGGAATCAAAAAATGCATGGATGCCCTGCTGTCTAGCCTCTGGGCTAACGCATAAGCGAAGCCAGTGTGTCCTCCACCACCTGCAAGCATCAAGACGCGTTTCTCGTTTTCCAAGAAAGCTCAGCCAAGCGAGTTTTTGACTTCAACCCAATATAAAGTTGTGCATGCCTCATAAGCTTGAGTTGCAGAATTTTATGGGGCAGTTGCTTTCTTTGTTTGTCAAATTGTCAGTTGCATAGCAGATGCAGCCTTGGGGGAGACAAGTATTAAATATCTAAAGGGGAACATACGTTTTTTTACGTTGGAGTTGTTTTGATTATGGCAAGACGTCGAAGACCATCAATCCCGCTCATAATCCTTTTTGTTATACTTCTGTTTCTGTTTTTGTTAGCAGGTCCACTAGTTGACATCGTAAGCAGCATGTCAGCCCGCGGAACATTTACGTTTAGCTACACGTCGAACGTGAACGATCCAGTAGTGTCAATCATCTACACATTGCCCCAAGATTTAGCTGACGCAATGGTTACAGAGCAAACAGAAGGATGGACTGTCACGTTAACGGATACTAGCCTCAGTGTGACTGATGGAACGTTGAACCCAGGTGAATCAGTTACTGTTAACTATCGGCTAAAAGAGTACATCAAAGGCGGCACCAGAACCATCACAGCAACAGCCACAACAGCAGACGGCAATCCCTTACCGCCAGCCGAGAGCAACTTGGAAGTACCTGACGCGTTTCTTTTAGCCTTTGTAGGGATGCTGAATCAGTATGCGATCTGGCTGCTGATACTCGCCATCATAGTGCTGGTGATCATAATTGTCCTATTTATCATAGGCAAGAAGAAGGATGAAGAGCAAGAAAACGCAGAAGGGGAGACGGGACCAGCAAGCCCCCCAGTGTCAAGTTGAATCCAGAACAAAACAGACATCTCCCGAACCCCCCACTTTTTTGTTTCGAATGGTCTCTGCACATGTTCACAAAT
>CAZYJH010000086.1:0-7456 GCA_964647775.1 uncultured Candidatus Bathyarchaeia archaeon | reverse complement strand
GACGTAAAGAAGCTTGATTGGGTATTTGCCTCGGAACCCGCGGTAGTTAGCGTGGGAGATGGGAAGTTCAACTCTGATGCCCTCCATGTAGATTACTAGGACAAAGACGGTGACCGTTGTTATAAAACCTAGCATAGTGGGGTCCTGCGTAAGAACACCATCTGAATTATATCTGAAAAAGGCCTCCGTTATCGGTTTCCCGCCAAGAATCGTCTGACCAAGGGCAAGAAATGCCCCGTGCAGTTTTCCATCATTCCCAGGGTATGGACTGAAGCTGCTCCACATGATTGTTTGTGCTACTCCCGCTAGGATGAAGAGGCTGATTCCGCTTCCGATTCCCCACCCTTTCTGTATCATCTCATCCAGTAGCATCAGCACTAAACCAGCACATAGAAGTTGAATAAAGATCACTATACAGGTACCCACGTCTGGAGAAATCAACGCACCAGTTGTCGAGTCCGTGTAATTGTATACTCCTCCTATGAGGTAGGCGGCAGCTTGGACTCCAGTCAAAACTATAGAGAAGACCTTGTTTGCTGCGGTGAACAGTGAACGATCTTCTGGGTTACTTAAATCAGCATTTATAATTCCTGACCCTATGAGCAGCTGGAGAATTAGACCGCCCGTTACGATTGGACCAATCCCAAGCTCTGTGAGAGTTCCTCGGCTCGAGGCAAAAATTATTCTGAGGGTGCCGTACGGATCAGTTCCCCCTCCGACGTTGAAGAGAGGTGTCTGGCTCATGACCAGATAGATTATCAGCGCTATGGCTGTCCAGAAGAGTTTTTCGTTGAAGCTTACTTTCCGTGTTGCTGAGCCTATTTCAGGCATGAACCGCGACAACGGTCCGAACATTGAAAGGAATCTGCCAGCCATGATCTACGCGCCTTCATTTTCAAGTTTAAGATTTTGTAAGCTAAGTGGTTAATCTGCGTATGTTGAACACAAATATAAACACTTTGACAATGTAGGTTACTAAATCAAGCAAGCAGAGAAAAAATGGGCGTCTACTCTTCGGGTTCTTTGAGGATTTCTCCCCCAGCCTCTTCCAGCTTCCGGGAGGCAGACTCAGAATAGGACGCAACCTTAACAACCATAGGCTTGCTTACTTCTCCTGTTCCCAAGAGCTTGTCGTAGCCAAGGCTTTCCAAGTCCACGAAGATTTTCTGCTCTTTTTTCTCCAGCTTCTTTTCGGATTCCAGTTTGTCAGTTAGGTCATCCAATTTTCCGACATTTATGGCATTAACTTTGTTGCCGAGGGTTCTGGTGGACACGAAGCCTTTCTTTATCCAGTAGTTGGGGTCATGCGCCAGCACGTACGTCCACTTGTGTTTGTCGAGACCTGCTTTTCCAGTTCCGCCTCTCCCACCTCTGCATCTATGTTGTCCTATCTGACCCCATCCATGGGTTCTGGATCCACGCTGTTTTCTAACTTTCCTATCTTTAGTTGGCAAACTTCAAACCTCACTTTCTCAACGATATTCTACCAGTTTTAATTAACTTCTCTAATCTTTTCATTTTCACTTCCAACACTCCATTCTTGTACGACGCACGCGCAGAGTTTGGATCCACTTTAGTTGGAAGCTTAAATTCGTTATACCACTCAAAGTCATCCGTCTCAACAGAGACAGTTAAACAGGTCTCAGTTACGCGAAGATCAATAGAGTCTTTCGTGACTCCAGGAAGCACCGCCAAAACAACCATCGTCTCATCATCTTCGATGATATCCACCAGAGGCTCCGGGTCATCATCGAGATCGTCTTCGAATTGTTGTGGCTGACGACTGCTGAACTCGTAAATCTTGGGCTTTCCGTCAGGACCAACTTTTATAGAGAAACCTTGAACACGATTACGTCTGATTGGCGTCTTGTCGGAGGAATCCTCAGAGGCCTTCTGGATAGTTTCATCTATCAGGTACCCAAGCTTTTCAAGCTCTTCATAGATGTCATCGAACCAAGGACTCTTCTTTTTTCTTCGTCTCCACCACGGATTGTTCAAGCGAATTCCTTCCTTAATTCAGATTGTGCTGATACGGTAACTATAAAGATTATCGCTGTTCGGCTACACCATTCGTTCCAAGAGGTCGTTGATTTCGGCTCCTCTATATCCTGCTTCTCCACCAGAAGCAAAACTTCGTTTCACTTTCCCTTTGAAGCCCTTTTTTGGTGGACGAAGACGGAACACAGGTTTCACTTCGGGAAGACTGCTGAACTCAACCTCCACCTTGAATATGGCTTCAGCCAAAGCATCCAACGAATCGTAATCTAATTCTTTGGCGTACTCGTCAGTCAATTTTTTGTCGCCAACAAGTTTTCCCCGCTTCTTCAAAAGCAAGGCTATGTTCTCTTGGGAGACCTCGCCCCAAGTCAGGTAATCCTTACTTTTCCGAAGCATGCCATTGTAGGCGGGACGGTCATCAAGCAGTGTGGCGTGACAGTTTCGGGTTAGCCGCAGCATACCCATCGTGTCTTTGATTTCCTGAGAAATGTCGCTAATGCCACGAATCCGAACTGCGACCAAACATTTCCTTTGCTTAGCCATGTTAACGCACCCAATCCTCTGGCGTGACCAACATGTAGGTTTTCTTAAGAGCATCAAAGACGGCAAATGCGAAGGATGGAACAGTTCTCGTGGAACCATAGCTGTTGGTCCAGCAATCCTTTACACCCGCCAATCCCAAAATAACCTTAGCTGCCTCGCTTGCAACAAGACCCAGACCTCTCGGTCCCGGAATCAGAACAACTTCAACTCCGCCGCATTCGCCGCTGACCTGGAATGGAAGAGAGTGATGTTGTCCACATCCACATTCCCAGCATCCGCAGCCTCTGCGTACAGGGGTGATTTTGAGGCGTGCATCCACAGCAGCTTTCTCGATGGCTGAGCGCACCTGTCTTGCCTTTCCTGAGCCTAAACCTACGTAGCCGTCACGGTTTCCCACAACTACGACAGCCCTGAACTGTGATTTCTCTCCAGCGTCAGTCTGTTTCTGCACTAATCCTATGTTTATTACTTCTTCCTGTAGGTCGGGAAGAAGAACATCCACTATCTCGGACTCCCTTATCTTGAGTCCTTCCATGAACAGCTCTTCTATGGAGGAGATTTTCCCCTCAAGAACCATTTTCCCCAGCTTTGTACGGGGAACCCAAGTTTCAAATTTATCGTTACTGGCTCTCATGTTTCATCCTTCTGTGTTTTCACCTTTTTCTCAAACGAAGAAGTGATCTTGTCCTTCACTGCAGAAAAGTGATCAGTTAGCCCTTCTGGCCGTGAACCCTTCTTAATAGACAGGGAAAACCTTTGCCGATAGGCCTCAGGCTCTGAAGCCAGCTGACTTCCATAGTCTGCAATGTGTTGTCCGCTTATCCTGCTTTCGTCAGGAAGTATGTCTTCACTGTGGGGAACTTCAACGCCAGCGTCAACTACACCCTTTAGGGCAGCGAAAACTCGCGTTCCCTTAGAGGGGATATTCAAGCCAATGTCCAAGAACGCTTTTTCTACGCCATTAGCCTTCGCCTTGAAGCCGCAAAGTAGGCCAGTTAGGTATGCGGATGGAATGTTTCCGCCGTTGCTTAGCCAACCGTAGGTTTTTGCTAATTCGCGTGAATGAGCTGAAACAACAACTTTGTCTCCGATGGCTTCAGCTTCAATTATCTGAATAAGCATATGCTTCAGGGAGAGGCGTACTACTAGACGTGGAACCTTTGACAGAACAAGGGCTCTGCGTCTGCGGTAGTTTGTTTTTCCTTCTCTGCGTCTGCGGAAAGGAACTCGGTATCTTGGTCCAGTTGCCATCATCGTCTCCTCCATAAACCATGGGCTCGGATGTAACGCTCTAAATCAGCCTTTGATTCAAAGGCTCCGCTTTCTGACATGTCATACATTTTACGGTAAACATTTTCTGTGATGGCGCGGCTGTCCTTCAATTCGCGCAGTCTCCTTCTCACGGGTCTAATCCTGTTCATCCAAACCTGTTTCTTGGAAATCTTTGACCGAGCACTACCGCTCTTTCCTCCAGGTCCCCGCCTTAAGCCTTTCTTCCGTTTTTCTGCAAAAACTCTGGCTCGGGCGCGGCTGATGCCTTTCTCGGGAATGGATTGGACGACTTTTTCGTGAATCAACTTTTTGATTTCTTCTCGGGTAATGGCTGACTCAACGTAATCTATCCTTTCAGGGTCTATCCAAACCCTGTTTTCACCGATCTTCAAGATTTCGGCAGCTAACCGACGCTGACTTTTTAGACTCAAAGTTACTTCTCTCCCTTAGACAGTTTTTCTGTCTCTTCTGTTTCCTCGCCTTCCTCGACTGCTTCAGGCTCCCGTAGCCGTCTTGGATTCAAAACGTGGATTCCTTTTTCCTCAGCTGAGGCAATGATTTCAACTCTTTTTCTGCCTCCGACAGTGCGAGCTATCCGTATAGCCTGCAACTCAGGGTCTATTCCACCCAAATCTGCAACGGACTGAACTCGAGTCTCTACGAATCCTGACGGATGGAGACCTCTTGTCTTCTTGGGGCTTCGGTAACCGGTGGTTGGAGAGACGGGCCAGCCCTTAACCTTTTTCCGCATTTTACTGTCTATGCCATGAGGCTTTCTCCATCTGTCTCCCACGCGCTTATATCTCCAGCTTTCTTGGCGCCTAAATCGGGGTTTCTTGTGTCTACCCGCAGTTGGTTTCGGGAACTGCTTTTCTGTAACTGTTTCATGCTCGTCCGTTGTCATTCTTGGAATCCCTCATGTTTTTCGAAAACGTAGATGCCGTCCAGGAACACCCGCGGATCTTTTTTTCTAATCTTTGTTGCGTTCTGGATGTTCGCCGCAGTTTGGCTGACGTCCTCAAGGTTGATTCCCTGCACGATAATGTCGTCTCCCTTGATTGTGACTTTGGTGTCGCCCATTATCTTGGCTTTGCGCGGGCTTCGTTCGCCAGTGAAGTTCTGGATGGTCAAAGTTTTCCCCTGAACTTTCACGGTTATCGGGAAGTGGGAGAAAACGATTTTCAGTTTGTAGGTGAATCCTGTTGTTACTCCCTTTATCATGTTTTGGATGTGAGAGCGGACAGTTCCCACAAGTGCAGCTTCCTTTTTGCGGGGCCAACTAGCCTGAACTGTCACTGTTTTGTCATCCAAGCTAATGTTTATGGGCGCATGAGAAAAGTCTCTGACTAATTCTCCGTTTTTGCCTTTAATTGTGACGACTCTACCGTCAAGCGTGCCCTCTACGCCTTCAGGAATTTCGACAGTTGTCACAGCTTCAATTGCACGCATTTTCCGCTTCTCCTAATAAACAAACGCCAAAAGACGCCCACCAATCTTTTTGGCTTTAACCTCTTTATGGGACAGAACCCCTTGGGAGGTGGAAACAACGAGTACGCCTATGTCTCTGCTGGGGAGAAACTGTTTTTCCCATTCTTCTAGCTCTTTGGAGCTTACGGGAATCCGGGGTTTTATGGCGCCACATTTGTTTACTCTGCCAAGAAGTTGGACTCTGAACTTTCCGGAGCGTCCGTCATCAATGAATTCGAACTCTCCGATGTAGCCGTTAAGCTGCATTACTCGCAAGACACGCCCCAAAAGTTTGGATGCTTGACCGATTATGCACTCACGTTTTCTGCGCATCTCATTGTTAATTATGGTGGTTAAACCGTTTGCGAGCGTATCCATCATAGGCAAACCTGATACATCTCCTTTACTCATACTTCCTGAAACCTAGGTCTTCAGCAATCTCCCTGAAACATTGACGGCACAGATTCAAATCGTACCTACGGATAAGCGAACCGTAGGAACCGCAACGCCTACAGGGTCGACTACCTTTACCAGATTCATGCACTTTCTTAGATTGCTGTTTCACCATGGTTTCACCAATTTTACGTTATTTCAACATCAAACTCGTCTTTAATAAATAGTATCGCTTCCTCGGCACTCAGCAGATGGTCTTTTCCAACATCAGACCTGACGCGGTGTCTCCGCTTAACGCGATATCCTGCTCTGCCAAGCGAAACTGAGACATCCATGCCGTGGATGCCGAGCTCAGGCATGTACTTGGTGCCGGGAATGTCTATGTGCTCCTTGATTCCAAAGGAGAAATTGCCTTGGCGATCAAAACAGTATTTTGAAAGCTTTTTGTCAACAGCATAGAAAGCCTTCCGAAGAAATTCTTGAGCTTTTTCATCTCGAAGAGTAACTAGGCACGCTATGGATTCGCCTTTTCTGATGCCGAATTCGCGTACGGTCTTTTTGGCTTGTCTCTTGGAGGGCTTCTGTCCAGTTAGCTGCTTAAGAATATTCACTGCCTGTTCCAAGGGTGCCCCTGACTTTCCAACAGCCATGTTAACAGTCACCTTCTCTATTCTGGGCTTAAGCATGGGGTTTCCAGTCCACTCTTTGTGAGGTGGTTTAGCCACTTTAGGCTCCACATTCTCCTTGGCTGCCACCTTTTTAGCTGCCTTCTTCTTTTCTTTGGCAGGACTAACCTCGGCTTCAGCCACAGGCTCTTCAACTACAGCCTTTTCTTCAACAGGAGCAACCTCAGGCTCAGCAACTTTCTCTTCTACAGCAGTGCCTGCTTTTTCTTCTGCCAAGTTAAGCTGCCTCCGGTAGGGATATGGAAGGTCCCGTGTCGCCTAGGATGAATACGAAGTCGAGGATGGTCTGGAACTGACCTCCATTTGTGTCTTCGATGGTGACGATGAGGTCTCTACGTTTTTGGTTTGGCTTCTTTTCGATGGTGGTGACCTTGCCGCTCTTGCCTATGTTTTTGCCGCCGATTACTATTGCGGGCGCTCCCACAGCGAGTTTTGTGTGCCCAAGAAGTTCCCGATCAGGGACGCTGAGCTTCAGCACATCAAGAGTTTCATAAACATCCTCTTCAGGTGACTGGGGGTTGCCCACTTTAATCAGGGAGCTTGTTCCGTCATGAAGATCAAGATTCACATGTCCGCCCTTTACAACGGTTTTGTCTTCTATGCGGTAGAGCTTGAAAGCCGCCTCATCTGATTTGATTGGATAAAGAAAGAGACCTTTCCCAGAGGGCAGGACTCGATAAGATTTCTTCGCGTCAACTATTGAGACGACATCCATCAAACCGACGAGAAAACGCTCGTCTCGTCTGACTTTTCCGTCAACCATTATTTTTCCTTGAGAAATTATGCTCTTGGCTTCCTTACCCGTCTTGGCGAATCCAAGCATGTCCCGCACAATAAGGGCAAGCGGCAAAGAACGTGAAAGTGAATGAGGTCCAGGTTTGGGCAATACTGTCCAAACAGCCTCTTTTCTGTGAATAGGCCATATCTTCGGCGCAGGTTTCCTCTTTAGATGTCCGCATTCGCCTTTTCTTCCCATTATGCTCCCTCAGTTTTTTTGGTTGTTTTTCTTGTTTTAGTGGTTTTAGTTTTCTTTTTTGCCTCTTCTTTCTTAGGCTTCTCTTCGGCGACTTCAGGTTCCTCAATTACACCTTTTCGTT
>CAZYJH010000085.1:0-7488 GCA_964647775.1 uncultured Candidatus Bathyarchaeia archaeon | reverse complement strand
AAAAACAGATGAAATTAGATTGCCATTGATTGGCGAAAAAGCACCCGACTTCGAAGCTGCAACAACTCAGGGAACTTTGAGGCTCTCAGATTTTGAAGGAAGCTGGCTGGTCCTGTTCTCCCATCCCGCAGATTTCACGCCTGTCTGCACAACAGAGTTTATGGCATTTTCTGAAATTTACGAAGAACTGAAGAAAAGAAACACTGAACTTCTTGGCTTAAGCGTTGACAGCGTCTCCTCCCACATCGCATGGATAAGAAACGTTGAAGAAAAGATGGGCGTAAAGATTCCTTTCCCAATCATCGCAGACCTGAACAAGGAAGTTTCCCAAAAGTTCGGGATGATACACCCTGCACAAAGCAAAACCGAAACTGTCCGCTGCGTCTTCATCATAGACCCAGAAAGCAAAATCAGAACCATCCTATACTACCCATTAACGACTGGCAGAAACATGAAAGAAATCCTGCGGATCATTGACGCTTTGCAGACCACAGACAAACATAAAGTGGCTACGCCTGCAAACTGGAAGCCCGGAGACCCAGTTGTTGTTCCTCCACCCGGCACAACAGAACAAGCCGAAGAGAGAACCAAAGAAGGCTACGACTGCAAGGATTGGTACCTCTGCTTCAAGAAGCTGTGATTGCCTTGCCTTGCATATCTGCAGATGGTAAACCCACCAAAAGCGGCATCGCAACGTTGACTGCCGTGAAGAATGGAACTTCAACGCCGGAGGCTATTTCGGAAGCTACAGGAAACCCTCTATTCAAGGTTAGAAGCGGTCTCAGGGAACTCGTTAACGCCGGATTCGTAAAACAAGTAGACGACAACTATCAACTGACTCCGGAAGGAAGCAAGCTAGTACCGTAATGGTGATGCTTCTTTTTCCCTTTTTTTCTCATCATTTATCACTTGAAGAGTTTGACGTCAAGTCAGGAGTCCACGGCATAAAGAAACAGAAGGCTAATTGCTTTAACCGTGACGGGGTTACAGCAACTTATTTAAAGCCATTTAATGCAAAGTTGTTTTCACTATTTACAGTAACGGTGGAAGGACTAAAATGAAAAAAAGCTGTGTAGGGTTAAAAGTGGGCATGCTTTTTTTGATAATTTGCATTTGTTCACCACTGCTGCTCGAAAGTGTATGCGCTAGCACACCAGAATTGTCTGACGGGGTTGCGGTTAACTCCAATGAAATGTATGCAGTGAACGAAGAAACGTCTATAGATTATTTGGGCGAGCCAGAGCCTAATGACGAGTCTTATGCCACAACAGAAACTTTCGTGTTTGTTCCTTTGCTAATAGCGATAGTAATCATTGCGGTTATAGCTGTTGTAGCAGTCGTGATTGTAGTAGTGGTCATATTCATGAAAGACAGAGAACCCGAAATCGAAGCCCAATCCAGAATATGTCTCAAATGCGGAAGTCACATAGATAAAGACAGTAAATTCTGCCCCCAATGTGGAGAACCAGTAAAAAGGCAGTAGACACAAAGCAGCAAGCACGCCTAGACACACCTGAGTCAACAAAAAAAATTGCTGTTCATATCCAGATGGGCAGTTTTTTCTTTTCAGTAAGAGTTAAATCTCTGGCTTGGTCAGCGTCTATTGGTGTTGTTTTATGCCGGAAATGGTTTTTGAGGGTGCAGCTACTTGGAAAGGCGCAACAGAAAGCAACATAACAATCAAGGGCAAAACTATAGCCACTGTCAGTCCTCCACCAGAGTTCGGCGGCAAAGCAGGGTACTTAGTTCCCGAGGAGATTTTCGCGGCTTCTTTAGCTTCGTGCATGAACACGATTTTTCTGTTGGTTGCAGGCAATTCCAAATTGGAGCTCAAAAGTCTTCAAACACAAGCCGCTGTCACAATGCATGTTGAGGGTCTTGAGAAACTGATTTTCACGCACATACACTTCACCATGAACATCGGCGTAGTAAACGATGATGAGCGTGAAAGAAAAAAAGCCGAAAAGGTCTACCAGATTGCACAGAAGATATGCCCGCTTAGACAGTCGTGGGGAGAAAATGTGCCCATAACTTTTAAGCTGAACTTCGTATAGACCCGCCTAAACAGTAACCGACCGCTAATGCATCGGCTTCGGACAGATGGTTCCATTTGTGTTGTTTGTCGTTGCTAGCGTGTCGCAATATTTCCGAGAACATCTATAGTCTATATAGATTATATGCTATACCCATATATCGTCCGCTAAGTTATTCATAAACACGCAAAAAGCAGAAACGCAAACAGTTGGAGGTGAAAAAGGAATGAATTGCTCTGACTGTAACTCAGAAATGAAAATAGACAAAGAATGCGGCTACATGAAACAATACAGATGCGATGTCTGCGGAAGAATAGAAACGTTGTGGACCGTCTGCGTAACCGCATAAAAACCCAATTAGAAATAGTTTTTATTAAAAATAGAATAAGCCTCATCATGTTTTGGCTGTTTTTACGATTCCAGCTTTATCCAAAGTTTATTATTCTCTTAGAATCAAAGTTGGTTTCTATTGTCCAGAAGAGGCTTCTCCTTTGGCAATCTTGAAACTCCATACCATATTCCACCGCAGTGCTTTTCTTTGTAGAACAACAAGTTACAGTAAACAGACGGGTGAAAGCCATGGTGAACAAAAGTTTGGCAGCAGTGTGCGGGCTATTCTGTGGAACCTGCGAACATTTAGGCGAAAAATGCCGAGGATGCGGACAGCAGAAGGGAAAGCCCTTCTGGACTGCTATGATGAATGGTGAAGCATGTCCGTTGTACAACTGCTGCGTTAACACGAAACAGCTAGAACACTGCGGCTTATGCAGTGAACTTCCATGCGAAACTTTCTTGGCGTTACGTGACCCAGCCTTAAATGATGAAGAGGCAAAGAAGGCTCTTATTGCACGACAAAACGACCTCAGGAAAAGACGGAAAATTGGAACAGAACAATGGCTTAAAGAAAAAGAGTTAAAGGCTTAATTCTATAGTTCAACGATTTTGATGGACTCCAGCGACCTTTCAACCATCGCCTCTATGTCAAGTTTCTCCTCAGCCCTAAGCACGTCTTCCAGCTTTGCCCTTGTGGACGGCTGATAGGGAACAGCGCCGCAAGATGCCGCCTTACTGCTCGAAATTTCGTAGGTTCCAATCTTCCTTGCCAAAGCTTCGGTTTCTGCCTTATCAAAACCCAGCATTGGCCTATGAACAGGATACTCTTTGACTGCGGCACCGAGCACCCTCAGGTTGGTTAAGGTTTGGCTTGCCTGCTCGCCGATGGCTTCTCCAGTTACGATTCCCTCAGCCCTAAACTGTTCTGCCAGCCGCTCAGCAACCCGATACATCATACGTTTACAGAGCAGACACGAGTATTTCCTATGGGTTCCCATAATCTGTTTCAGGTTTTCGCCGTGCTGAACCACGTAAACCTTTCTGGGGAACCCGATCGCCCAACCAAACAGCACCTTGGCGACATTCAAGGCTCTCTCTGTTGCGGCGTCATCAGTGAAGGGCGAAATGTCAAAGTAGACGGGCACAACTGGGCTGCCCCGCTTCATAACCATCCACAACCCAACCGCAGAATCTGTTCCTCCACTAAGCAAGCCAACAAGCTTCGGTTGAACACCCAAAGGCATGCCGCCAGCAGCATCAATCACTTGTGAATAGATGAAGGCTTGCTCGTCCCTGACTTCAACGCCTAAAACAACGTCAGGAGAGCCCAAATCAACCCGTAAGCCCAGCTTCTCACCGAACCTGTCGAGAACTCGCTGACCCAGCAGTTTACGGACGTCAGCGCTTGAGTAGCCCTGCTTTCCAACACGTTTACATTGGACAGCAAAACTGTTGCCCTCCTTCAGCACATTACCCGCTAGGAACAGGCTCCTCTCGATTACTTCATCGAAGTTAGAGGATGTTTCAATCGCCGGGGACACCGAGGAGATGCCGAAAACTTTTGTCAGAGTCTGCGCCGCATCCTCTGCTGAACCTGTTTTGAGGTATAATCTGCCGTGTCTGCGGACAAGCTCACTGTAGGGAACCTGATGATGCTTCAAAGTTTGCCTCAGGTTTCTGGCAAGCCGCTTCTCGTACTGTTTTCTGGTCCAAACTTTTTTGAGCCACAGTTCTCCGCTGAAGCGAATGATAACGGAGTCGTAGACGTCTTTTAGGGCAGCTTCCACTTGGGTCCCTCAGCGGTGTCCTCAATCACCAAACCTAACTCATTCAGTCTTGCCCTGATTTCATCCGACAAACCGTACTCCCCTTTCTTGCGCAGTTGTTCCCTCAAATCAAACAGAAGCTGCACCAAATCATCAGCCAGCTGCCCGCCAATCTCTTTCTTTTTCTCCTGCTGGAAGAGCCCTAAAGCTTTACCTAACTCCGAAAAGTCGTCGTAAGCTCTTTCCAGAATCTTGGCGCTCACCTGTTTATTTTCATCCAGAAACCTGTTAATCTCCTTCGACATCTCAAAGAGGGCAGCTAAAGCCCGTGGAGTGTTAAAATCTTCATCCATAGCATCCACAAATTCGCTTCTAAGCCTCTTCACGTTCTCGCCGAACAGCTGTTCTGCATCATTCGGCTCTCTTTTCACTGAATCTTTTTTGGCGTCCTCCAGAGACTCCAAAGTGCCATAGAGCCTATTCAAGCTGGTTTCAGCGCCCTTGAGACGTTCGTCAGTGAAATCTATCTCGCTTCGGTAATGCGTGAACAAGACGAAGAGTCTGATAGCCTCAGCATCATACTTCTTCAGCGCCTCCCGGACTGTGATGTAGTTGCCCAACGACTTCGCCATCTTTTCTCCGTTAATCTTCAGAAAACCAGTATGCAGCCAATACTTGACAAAGGGCTTCTTTCCAGTCACAGCCTCACTCTGGGCAATCTCGTTTTCGTGATGAGGAAAAATCAGGTCCCGAGCCCCGCCGTGAATGTCAAACTGTTCTCCCAGATACTTCAAGCCCATGATTGCGCATTCGATGTGCCAGCCCGGAAAGCCGGTGCCCCAGGGGCTCCACCACTTCAGAACAGTGTCAGGTTCAGCCCGTTTCCAAAGCGCAAAGTCTCTGGGGTTCCTCTTGTCTGGGTGAACCTCGAATCGGGAGCCTTCAAGCATGTCGTCAAGTCTGATTTTTGAGAGTTTCCCGTAATCATCCAGTTTGGTCACGTCAAAGAACACGTTTCCGTTAACCTCGTAGGCGTATCCCTTCTCTATCAGAGACCGGATTGCATCAATCATTTCGATGAGGTGCCCTGTGGCTCTGGGAGAAATGTCTGGGCGTTTCACTCCAAGCGCGTCAAGGTCACGGAAGTATTCTCGCATGTAAAGTTCCACAAGCTGCATCGGCTCAACTTTCCGTTCCTTCGCCCTTTTTCCAATCTTATCCTCAGCCGTGTCCAAGGTTAGATGACCCACGTCAGTGATGTTCTGGACGTAGAAGACTGAGTAGCCCTTAAACTCCAGCCAGCGAACAATAACATCAAAGGCAATGTATGTTCTGGCGTGTCCCAGATGAGACCAATCATAAACCGTGGGTCCACAAACGTAAACCCCAACCTGCTTATCCTTCAGTGGCTTAAACTCTTCCATCTGTCCGCTCATAGTGTTGAAAACTCGCAAAACCATCACATTTCACCCATAAACAAAGATTTTCAGTTCTAGTCGGTAGTTAAGCCCTCAAACAGAAACTAGAGGACACCCATGATTTAAGTTTAATCAGAGAGCAGAAAGCATGCTTCTTATGGTTTACAAAGTTAAGGCTGGGCATGCAGAAAATCATGTTTTCACAAGGGAAAATAAGCCCTGAAAACGGGATTAAAGCAGCAGAAGATGGTTTTTTCGGGAGATTGAAGGTCTAGATTTTGGATTCATTAAAGCTAAATATGTTGAACAGATGAACATCTATCAAAGACACCTCGAGATGCAGCAAGATTGTCGAAAGAATCTATAGTGGTTGTTTGTCCAAATCCAAGATGCCGAAGAGAAATCGAAGAACCCATACTCTTGACTATCCTTTACGTCACACCACCAAAAAAATACGAAGCCTGCCCATACTGCTTCACCGACCTAACGCCAGAACCCCAAATCGAAAAAGAGGAAATTCCAGAGCCCAAACTTGAAGAGGACGAAGCTCTGGACGAAGAAGAGGAAACTGCATCCACCGCTAAATCCGAGACCTCAGTTCTAGAAAAGGTTAAGGCTGGTCCCAGGTTCTTGAAGAGAGTCAAATCGTTGATTCCTAGATCAGGCGGACCTCAAAAGGAAAAGAGACAAGAACTTGAGGAGCCACAAGCTGAACCTTTTGTCAGAGAAGAACCTGAAGAGTTGCCAAAAACTGAACCTCTTGTCATAGAAGAGCCTGAAGAGGTGCCTACAATGGAGCTGGCTGACAAAAAAGAGGAGGAGGCTTCAGGTTGCCCCGGCGAGTTCGGATATTTGGCTAACCGCCCCCCAAATACTCCCATCCCCTCCCAGTGTTTGGTTTGCCCAAAAATGGTTGACTGCATGTTAAGCCCAAGAGAAAGCGATGAATAGATCACAAAACTCTGACAATCCACAGTTTCTTTAACAAACGCCTTAGCAGCCTACAGCCCACATATGCTGAAGGCAGAAAGATAGGCACAAACATTTCAAGAATTGTTTAATAGCTTCCACAGGAAACAATTTCATCAAACGTGAGTAACTGAACTTGTGGAGGCGTCGCGTATTCAGTCAAAGGCTAATGTAACAGATTTGGGCGCAGTTCTTCTGGGACAGCATGTTGCATGCGACGCCTACGATGAAGATAGACCCATCAGAGTTGTCACCCATGCCCACGCTGACCACATGATGGGCTTGGGAAAGAGCCTGAAGAACTGTGAAGTAACTATAATGACGCCTGCCACGAAGGACATGATAGATGCGCTGAAGGGTCCCCGCTTTCTGTCTAGGGGAGCCGTGAAAACTCTTGATTATGGCGAAGCGTTCACGTATGGGGATGAGACGCTGACGTTGCATTATGCGGATCATATACTGGGAACGGCTCAGGCTCTGGTAGAAGATAAGGAGCATACGCGGATACTATACACGAGCGACTTCAGGTACTCCCGAACTCCCCGTGTTGAAACAGACATACTGGTCATGGAAGCTACGTACGGAGACCCAGTCAGGGTTAGACCCTTCGGCATGATGACAGAGGGCATCCTTGTTTCGTTGGTTGAGCAGGGATTGAAGCGGGGTCCAGTCTACGTTTTTGGGTATCACGGCAAACTTCAGAAGATGATGCGGATACTGTATGAAGCAAAAATAAAGACACCCTTCATTGTTCCAGAAAAAATTCACAGGGTTTCAAAGGTTTGCGAAAGGCATGGAATGAAACTTGGCAACCAGCTTCTGCCCTTTGACGGCGAAGAGGCTCAATCACTGCTGACACAAAATGAGCCGTCCGTAGTCTTCTATCACTCATATTCCAGAAAAAGGGTTAGTGACGAAGCTTTGAAGATTCGTGCAAGCGGCTGGGAGTTCAGGAAGCCATGCCGAAGA
>CAZYJH010000084.1:0-7617 GCA_964647775.1 uncultured Candidatus Bathyarchaeia archaeon | reverse complement strand
TTTTAGTTATGGCATTAAAGTCACTGGTTTGTTTTCCCATGCTTGCACAAATAACGTTCTTGAGAACAACTTAGTGACAAGTAACTATTATGGCGTGTACATGTCTAGTTCATGGTTCACTGTTCTCAGAAATAACCAAATGAGCAACAATATTTGCAACTTTTACGTCTATGACCTTATTTCATTACTTCCTCCCAACCCGAATTTATACATGAACGATATTGATTCATCAAATACGGTTGATGGGAAACCTATCATCTACTGGGTTAATGAGCAGGATAAAACAGTGCCTTCTGATGCTGGTTACGTAGCCCTTGTAAACTGCACAAACATGACAGTTCAAAACTTGGACCTAGCAGATAATGGGCAGGGAATAATGTTAATTTCAACCACTAACTCCATAATAACTAGGAACCATGTTACCAACACTGATTGGGGCATCTTCGCTCACAACTCTTCAAATATTGTTATTACAGAAAACAATCTAGAAAGTAACAATGTTGGATTGAGTGTTCATCGTCTTTCAACCAGTAGCATATCCATAAACAACTTTACTCAGAACGGTGGCGGTGTTTCCTTGGTCACTTCACAGAACAATGTTTTTTCTGGAAACAACATAACTCACAATACGGGCAATGGTGTACAGTTAAGTGGGTTTGACAATAACACGATAGAGCAGAACATAATAGCAGAGAATGTTAATGATGGTTTAGATGTATATAGCTCTTGCAATAACACGATTGCTGGTAACACAATAGCCAATAATGGTTATTACGGAGTCCAAATCTGGAGAGATTCAAGCGGAAACGAGATTTCTAAAAATTTGATTACAAACCACAGGATCGGAGTTTTGATTCGTGGCTGTGTCAACAATACTATAATCGGAAACCTGATCGCTGAAAACCAAGATTGGGGGCTGCACCTTGCAGAGGGATCAAGAAATAACGTAATTTACAGTAACAACTTTTTCCACAACCAACAGGAAGGGGGTACACAGGTGCTGGTTACCAGTACTATAGATAGAACGGCTATAACCGAGAGAGGAGGTCTAAACATGTGGGACAACGGTACCGCAGGTAACTACTGGAGTGACTACAACGGCACCGACAGTGACGGAGATGGAATAGGTGATGTACCATTCCACATCAACAATGACAACATCGACCATAATCCCCTAATGGAACCCATAGAAATCCCAGAATTTCCCACAAACTTCCATATTCCAGAGTTTCCGTCATGGCTTATACTGCCTCTGTTCTTTGTTTCCACATTGGCTCTGTTCCTTGCCAAAAAACGTATCAAGTTTGGGGCTTCAAGAAATGAGTAAAACCCAAGCCTGTCTTTCTGTTGTGTTGCTGCTGACAATTTGTTTGCTGTTTTCCAGTAACATTGTCGTTGCTGAAACGTCAACAATCTGGGACAGAACGTATGGTATGCACGGTTCTGGGCACCAAGTAATCAAAACAATCGATGGAGGATTTGCTGTAGCTGGGGACACAGATGGACAATTACTGCTTCTGAAAACTGACTCCGAGGGTAGCAAGCAATGGACACAAACCTATGGAAAAGGCACCTTCTACTCTATAACTCAAACCGCTGACGGTGGCTATGCATTAGCTGGAACAGGAGACAGCATCAATTTCATTAAAACTGATTCCGAAGGAAACATGGAATGGAGCAAATACTATGCCAACGCAGATGACCCTTTTCACGCCAAATCTGTTATCCAAACAAGTGACGGAGGATACGCACTAACTGGTTGGACATCCACTACAATCCCCTCTCCAAAAGGGGATTGGACCATCAAAACCAACTCTCAAGGAAACATACTGTGGAATAAAACCTATGGAATACAAAGTAGCCTTCCTTCTGCCCAAGAAATTCTTCTGGAGACCGATGGAGGATACATACTGGCTGCAAACGGAAATCTATCGAAACTTGACTCTCAAGGCAACCTGCAATGGACCACTAATGCTGTCGTAGCTAATTCCCTAATAAAAACAAGTGATGGAGGTTACTTGGTTGCAGCAGCATATGGAGGCAGCTTAATAAAATTTGATGACCAAGGAAACAGGGAGTGGAGCAATAGTTACAGGTTTGAGGGTGCCCAACGGAGTTTCTTTGATTCAGCAAGCCAAACAAGTGATGGCGGCTATGTGGTGACGGGCGTTACTTATCCTGTCTATAATGGTCTTGGATGGGTCTTAAAGGTTGACGAAAAGGGAGCTGTTGAGGGTGAAGTTACTTTTCCGCCAACAAGTGGCATCAACAATCGCATCTACTCTATAATCGAAACAGATGAAGGGAACTATGTTTTCTCAGGTTCAAAGAATGCTCCTAATGGAGAAGGACTCGTTTGGCTCGCAAAGATTTCTCCCTCAATAGTAATCCCCGAGTTTCCCTCCTGGATTATCCTACCCTTATTTTTGTTGGCAACTTTTTCTGCGATAATCGTCAAAAAGAGACTATTCCATAAAGGATCATAAGAACTGTAAAATATTAGTCATAAATGAATATTTTTGCCAATAAAAAATTAATACCTGTTTTACCATATTTTAGTTAGGGGTGGAGTATTCTCTCAGATAATAAAGAAGCAATAAAATTTGAAATCGAAATGATGGAAAAAGAAATTGTTTACTTTAAAGGCAAGAAAAGGGAAAGAGTCAGAAGGGCATATTTAAGACTTCTACAATCTTGTGGAAAGAACTGTAATTTGGAAGAACCAATTTATCTTCAGAGGTCTGAATGATTAGAAGGGGTTTCTTTTTCAAGCATAAGAACTATAAAATGTATATTTAATTAACCATTTTTCTTTTCATGGAAAGAGCTGTTTTCACCGCAAGTGGCGATATCTCCATTAACTCCCACAAATTTCCCCTTTTTTCAAAGTTAAATTTTTAATTCTAAGAATTGATATTTAATTAAGGGTGTGTTTCTTGGGAAAGAAAGTTTCTGAAATGACCGTAGAAGAATTTTTAAAAGAGGCAGAAAAAAAAGACCCTGAACATATTCTGCAAGATGAAAACTTTGGTATGTTAAATATTTTGAAACGAGAAGGGTTTACAGAAGATGAAGCTTTGCATCTGAACATGACCAGAGCATGGGAATTTTATATTACTTGTCTGATTAACAATCCAACTAAAACACTACATAATTTCTATTTTGCTTCAGAAGTGGAGACCGAAAATGCTCCAATAAGTCGGTTACAGCTGAAAAAAATAACAGAATTATATAAAAAAATAGAGAAAGATTTTGACCCGAAAGGCTCTTCCAATAAAAACAATGATGAGTAGATTTTAATTTTGTCATACGTGCTTAAGGGAAGGGCTGTTTCCTAAACGATAAACATGTGACCGCAATCTCCCGCAACTCCCCATTTTTGATCTTCAAACGTAGTTGCCTATTTTGCGGATTTTTTTGAACATAACATGAATGCGCCAGCCCCAAAACGTGCTAATTATGTACAACAGAAACAGTTTGTAATAATCTGTTAATCCTTGAAGTTTGTTCCCTTTCTTCAATCTTTGTTGGTGCACAAAATCTCCTGTACTCACTGAATGATCATACTTGCGGATAAAATCTTTAGTCCACAATTCTTTAACTTCTTTCCTTTGTTGAGAAACTTTTGTTTCTAAGCTTTGAAAAAACCGTTCTGTAAAAGTTTCTCGATCAAGTTCCTCTTCATTCCAGTTTCCAGGATGAACCAATAGTTGAACTTTCTTTGGCGGATTACTGATTAGTTGCTGGAGTCCTTCTAAAGTTATCCATGTTCTACACGAATCATGAACGTAGAGGTTCCCTCTGATTTTTGGGTAATTTGCGTTAATGTATTCTTTCGTTTTTATGAATGGGTCCATGTCCCATTCCCCGTGTCGTGCAATACTGTATACTTTTCTTCCTATTAGATGTTCAAGTAGTTGTGTTTCTTTTTTGAGAGTTTTGTTCATGTTTTGGTTGTAAAGTCGGTACTGTTGTATGTCATAGTGGAGTCCAATTTCGTGTCCAAGGTTTGATATTTGTTTTAGGGTTTGCGCAGTTTTTCCATCATGTAAATTGTAGAAGTTGCTTGAGAATAAAGCAAAGTATGTAGATTTTATGTTCAGGTCGTGTTCTAGTTTTGCCATTTTTAGTGCTGCTGAGATTGACAGGTCTATGTCGTGGCGAAGTATGATGTACGGTATATCTTTTTGGGGCATCATACAGAGGGGTACAATCTTGTGGGTTTGGTTTAGGTGCATAAGTAGCTTCTGGTACGCTTTTAGTGTGAATCCTGTAAGATCTTTAATAGTTGGAGCTTCCAAGTAAGTTTCCTCCCGTTGTTTTATCAAAAAGTGAACTTAGTTTTTTTTAAAAAAAAGAATTGTTGTTTTTATAATTTATGTCTTGCTAAGTAAAGAATTGAAACCATCTAAATAAAATTTCAATAATTTGCCAAAAGCCTGTTTGTGCATGTTATTACACCGATTTTGTGGCGTATTACTAGCGTAGCCTATAGTGAGGACCTGTGGGCAAGTCTTTCTGAAAGGTTCTCCAGCAGGATACACACTTTCCAATTCTTTAATATCAGTTACATACGTGCCATATTTTCCTTCTTTCTTTTTTGTGCGCGTGTTTTAGACAAGTGTATGTAAATCAAGATACTGAAGGTTTAACATATTCCCGAAAACTCAAGGAAAGGGGTTTTCGTTCCATCTTTTGATGTTTTCTTCGCATCGTTTCTTTAGGGCTGGGTCGTCTGTTTTGTCTTTTAGGGCTTCAATGAATTCTAGGCGCTTGTTTACTGCCCGGATTTCTGCAGTCTCGTAGTAGAGTTTTCCTTCAATGAAGTCCTTCATCTGTTTTGCTTTTTGGATGATGAATCCGGCATCCTCAAGGGGGTCGTCAAGGGCTTTCACGTTGAACCATATGGCTGCTTCTTCTTCGCGGAGCTGACTTAAGCCTGTGATTTCGCGGATGACCCTGATGTATGTTCGCAGAAAATCGTAGTATCCCGCAGTTTTAATCAACTGCAGGGCTTTTTCAACTTTTGCAACAAATTCGGGGCTTCCTTTAGTTTGTAGTTCATGCTTGTAGCCGCTCTCTATAAGGGACCTTGCCTTTTTCACTTCGTCCTTAGTATACACTCTTTCAGGAAAATCCATTTTGCATATTCCTCCTAAAACAATCTACAGCTAATATAACTAAGCTACCATTTTATAGATTTTAAGGTTTTTTCCGCCAGAAACGTACTCAACCATTTTACGTTTTTCCAGCTCTTTCAAGAAGGCCTTTGCCAAGCTCAAGCGTATGTTGTACCGTGAAGCTACCACAGAGGGCGTGAGAACTTTCAGTCCTTTCAGTTCGCCCAGAACCTTCTTGTCATCAACGTCTGGCATGGTCAAGCCGATGTTCTTTTTTGCTGCGGGTGCTTCAGCCTGCGCTTTTTCTTTTTCCTTTTGCCTATCTTCTTTTTGGGTCTTGGTTTTTGTCATTTGCTTAAGGGATTGTTTCTTTTTTCCTCCGCCCATAGTGTCTTCACCAGAGTTGTGAAAAAGAATGGCGCCTTATAGCCTTTCTCCTATTTTATGCGACTTCGCCGATTCCAATCTTGTTTTTCTTTTTCCACTCTTCCAGTGGGACGCCCATCTTTTCTTCTATTTTTGGTCGGTGGATGGAGTTCATTGTGCAGAAGGGGATGATTCTGCCGTCAGGCACAGCGTAGTGGATGCAGCAGCTTTGTACTCTTTCTAAATCGAAGTTGTAGGGGTCCATGAAGTGCATTGATGATATCATGAGCATCTTTCTGTGGAGGTCTCCTAGGGAGTCGTAGGAGCCTGTTCTCAGTATCGGTAATAGATATTTTCGTAGCAAACCAAACTTGATGTGGCGGAGCGCTCCTATTAGGCGTAGTTTGGCTTTTTTGGTGTTGCCTTTCGAGGCTTCCTCGTAGACCTTGTCTAGGGTCTTGATGAATTTGTCGACGTTGCCGTAGCGGTTGATGGGAATCAGGTCGTCGCCGTCGACAAAGGCGTAGGTTGCCATTCCGCAGTGAGGATGCGCAGTGAATTCCACGTATCTTTTGCCTCTCAGTGCACCGATCGCCTTGGATATGGGAACCACGGTGGGGACGGGGTAGAAGTCGCTCATCTTGATTTTTCCGTCTGTCTGCTCCTCAACGAGCCTCATGAAGTCGGGGATGGTTATTCTCATTTTTTCTCGTTCATCTTGTGGGATTCTGCCACAAATGGAGACGGGTTGCACGTTGACGCATCGAATTAAATCGAAGTTCTTGACTGCGAAGCGAATAATGTCTCCGAGCTGGTGGTCGTTGACGCCTTTAATCAATGTGACGACTAGTACGACGCTGAGTCCTGCTTCTCGGCAGTTCTCAAGTGCCTTCATTTTTGTTTCAAGAAGGTCCACTCCGCGAGTGAACTTGTAAACGTCCGAGGTTAAGCCGTCGAACTGCAGATAGATTGTGCTGGCTCCTGCCTCAAGTAAGCCGCGGCAGAATTCTACGCTTTTGGCTAGGCGGATGCCGTTCGTGTTGACTTCTACGTGGCGGAAGCCCAACTCTTTTGCTTTTTTCACGAGCTCAAAGAGGTCTTTTCGTATTGTTGGTTCTCCGCCAGAAAATTGTAGTCCTGGGGGCGGAACTGGCTTGTTGTTTTTCAGGTTTTCGAGCATCTCAAAGATTTGTTCTTTTGTGGGCTCGTAGACGTATCCTGCCTGTGCTGCGTTGGCGAAGCAGACTGGGCATGTGAGGTTGCATCTGTTGGTTATGTCGATGATGGCGAGTCCGGTGTGGGATTTGTGTTCTGGGCAGATTCCGCAGTCGTAGGGGCAGCCCTCTTTGGTTTCTGTGCGCGGGTTTTCCAGTCCAGTGCCTACGCTTCGCAGTTTTTCTGCTCTCTGGTACTGTTCGTAGTCTGACCAGTATATTTCCTTGAATTTGCCGTGCTCTGGGCACTCTTTTTCGATGTAGACTTTGTTGTCTTCTTCGAATATGGTTGCGTCTAGGACTTTGAGGCATTCGGGGCACAGGGTTTTTGTTTGTTTAATAACCTGCAATTTGACACCACTCTTGGGGGTAACATTTTTTTAGTGGTTTGAGACAATATAAGAAGGTTTCCAAACCTTTCAGAAGGTGAAAAAGGGTTGACAACGCCAGTCAGCGAAGACGCAAAAAAGGTTCTCCACGAAGTAGGACTAACAGAATACGAAACACGGGCATACCTGATATTGCTGGAGCGCGGAGTCATGACCGCAAGTGAGGTTAGCGAACATGGCGGAATTCCCTACTCTAAGGTCTACGAAACATTGAATTCTCTTGAACGGAAAGGCTGGGTTGAGGCAGAGCGTGGTAGACCTACGCGCTATTTTCCTAAGGCTCCGTCCGAGTCGCTGGAGGCTGCGCGGTTGCGGTTGGAGGATATGGTGAACAGCTGGAAGCGGGTTGTGTTGGGTGAGCTTCAGCCTCTGTATGAGAAGAGGGATCTGATGGAGAAGCCTGACATCTGGATTTTGAGGGGCGAGTTCAGTATTATGGCTAAGTTGAGGGAGATGCTGGATGTGGTTAAGAGTGAGTTGTTGATTGCTGTGCCCGGCTTTGCGAAGCCGTTTGTTGATGCTTCTGTA
>CAZYJH010000083.1:0-7776 GCA_964647775.1 uncultured Candidatus Bathyarchaeia archaeon | reverse complement strand
AGTTATAGTTACAGGCTCTTGTACATCTCCAAGTCATCATGTATAAGAGCGGTCGTTCATTCACCTTTTATTCACTCTCCTTTGCATCAATCCCTCAGGCACAGTCGATGGGGGATTTTTTGATTGTTGGAGCCCCGGTGGGTTAACCAATATTGTTGCCAGCTGCTACTTTTTTATGCCAGCGCAAGAGCAGTCGTGAGCATAATTTCCGCTTTGGGGAAATTGATTTCCTGGAGAGGATACGCCAACATAATCGATTGGTGATTCGTTTTTTTATGTTGAAGGCTCCAACAGGTCTTTACGTGGTGAGCTGGTAATAAAAGCGTTTTTGTAAAGGTTTCTTGACTAAGCAGCTGATAGTTAGTCAAATTTTCTTGACCAACACTTACCAGCAAAATTTAGCCACAAAACAAGGGGATTATTTAGCTTTTTCACGCAATAGTTTAGGCACATAACCACACGCTGGGTCAGAAGCGAAAAGGTCTCCAGTGTACATTTCTGCTCGGGTTCTGCAGCCGCCACAGATTTCGCGGTACTCACAGACGCCACATTTGCCCTTCAGGTTCCTACGGTCCCGGAGCTTAAGGGTGAGTTCTGAGTTTTGCAGTTCCTCCCAGATTTGCTTCAGCGGCTTGTCCTTTACATTTCCCAGTCGGATACGGTCATTGAAGCTGCAGGGGATGGTGTCTCCGTTTTCGATTACGCTCATGTATTTGCCGGCGAGGGAGCATTTACCGAGGAAAACGTTGTTGAACCAGGAATTGAAGTCGGGCATCTCGCGCTCTTTTGCGATGCGGGCGAAAAAGGGACAGTACACGTTGACTTCAGGTTTTCCGTGGTACTTCAGCCGCAAATCATAAACTTCATTCCAAATCTTCTCGTACTGCTGAGGAGAGGGAGCCCGGGCGAGGTGCTCTTTTGTTCGGTTGAAGGGAATGAAGCCGTGAATCACAACCCACCTAGCGCCATACTCTTCAGCCAATTTGATGACGTGCTCCATGTCTTCCGAGTTGACGTTGTTGCGGGTCGCGTCAACATTTGCAAGAGTCGCCACAAGACAGTCCAGCAGCCCAGCTTTGGAAGTTTTTTCCATGGCTGAAACTGCTTTTGCGTAGGCGCCCTTTCCTCTGATGGCATTGTTGATTTCTTCGGCACCATCAACACTTATGGAAACGCGGACCTCGTTTCTAACAAGGTTGTCGAAGATTTTGTCGTCAAGATAATAGCCGCTTGTTATGAGGCTTACGTTCATGCCAGTGCTTTTGGCGTAGCTGATTATTTCGGGGAGGTCTTTTCTCATGAGGGGTTCTCCGCCGCTTATTCCGAAATAGGTTGCCCCAAAATCGTATATTCGGTCTGCGATACGCTTGGTTTCTTCTGTTCCGAGGGCGTCTGGGGCTGGGGGGTTTGATGCGAAGCCGCAGTGTAGGCAACTGCTGGTGCAGGCTTGGGTGCATCTCCAAGGCAGAATGAATAGAGGTCCTTTTTGTCTCAAAATCTTCACCATTAAACAGTATTCAAGAGTCTAACGAGCAAAAATAAAACGTACATCCTAAGATTAACTTTACGCTCAATTTTGGGAAAGACAACTAATCAACTGTGTAGCTCTTATGTACGTGTTTACTTCTGCCTCTTTTTCTCTCTTAGTTATCTGCATCCACACATTTTACAGAAAACAAAAATAGGTGTGCACTTGTGATCGACTAAACGAGCTTAAAGACAATAGTGTCATAATCGGCATAGAAGGGCGCACCTACTGTTTTAATCAGGTACTCGGTTACTTTGCCAACTGCCATCTTGTCAAGAAACGGGTTATGAATGATTATAAATCGTACATTAAGAGCGCTTAATTTTTGAAAACTATCTTGGGTACTCTTTTCGTCAGTTAGAGACAGAAACACTTCGGTAGAGGTGGAAGCATCCTCACCTAAGTAATCGGTAAGTTTGACAATCGGTATATCATGCAGTTTTTGTTTCGCATCCAAATTCACTCTAGACAAATATCCGTCAACTAACGGTTTTTCAGAGACTGTGCTGCAGTACATGTACCAACCAACTATCTGATAATGCGCAGGTAAATCGAGAACTGAAAACGTGTCATCCATATTTCTCAATTGATAATAAAATTGTGGAACATAAGAATCATAACGGCTGGGATAAGGACTCATATTATATTCCATTATAATCAAAGAAGACAGAACCACAATCAGAAAGATCGGCAAGACTTTGTGCTTTCGTATTATGTTGACGTTTTCGATTATGTATTTCACGCCAAAGGCTGCAAGTAAACCCAACCCCAAATAAGTTATAACAGCAAATCTAGAAGGAGACTGAAAGACTGTCCCACCGGGAAGATAACGAAGCAGGAATCCGGGAAGAGGAACACCCCCATCACTTTGGGTGAAAGAGGTAGCCCCCATTATCTTAAGCACAGGACCTAACGATAGGATGATGAAGGTTCCTGTTAACAGCAACCATAAAACGTGTTTGCGCATCTTGTTTTTGTATTTATAACTAGAAAATAGGAGAAGCGCAACAACAGTATAGCCGATGTAGACCATATTCTCTGCACCCCCCAAAGTTATGTTAAAATTGTATTCTATGCTTTTGATGTGTTTGCCAAAAAAATAGTTGTCCGAGCCAGGTAATAGAAAGTTGATTAGGTCTGCTGAATTAGCTATCTGGTCATTAATCGACATTTCAGCATAAGCGTGTTTTCCACTTAACGATTCATAGAACATTGGTACTGTTACTATCCCCGATACCAACAGAAAAATGGCGGGAATTAAGGCTAAACCGTAGATAAATTTTCGATCGAAATCGATTCTCCGTTTCAGTAGAATGTCATATAACAGGAAAAAAATGGTGAATACGAACAGTATAAACGCGTAATAGAAACTACCTAAGAACGTAGACACTAACAAAAAAACCGAAGCAAAAAAAGCATACTTCAAATTGCTTGTGTCCCTTAACTTGAACAAGAATAATACGTAAAACGGTATGCCACCTACTGAAATTAGATTTAAGTGACCGAGAGTGTGCCCAAGATGATAAGGACTAAAAGCGAAAATTATTCCAGCTAAATACGATGCGTACATGTTCTGTGTAAAATATTTTGCAAGTAAATATGCTCCGAATCCACCGAGCACATACCCCAATATCACTATGAGGTTATAGCTAAAAAATAAGCCGAGACTGTCTTGAAAAGGAATTGTGATAACACCCGCCAAGGGAACAAGAGAGTGAAAAAACAGAGACTGCCCATCAGGATAAAAAACATAGTTAGTCACATAGGGACTTTTTCCTAGTTCAGTGGTAGAATATTTGACCCACCACAAATCCCACATAAACTGGTATCCATCTCCCCCGTCTCCCGGAATCTGGTTCAAAAAATCAAAGGGAGGAGAGTACAGTAACAAAACTGTGAGTATCACAAACGTCCACACAACAAAAGTATTTATGAGGACGGTGTCTTTGTACCGCGCAAGCAGGTTTTTGAGTGAAATCATTTTGTTACCGTGCCCAAAAACTAAATTTTGATTATTCTTATCCTAAAAGACGCAACATAAGTTTCTCCTAACATGCTATTTCCATTAACATCTGTGATTATTTGAGGTCCATACATGAGTTGCTCATTTCTTTGTGTAGAGGAAATGAACATTACTTTGGGGCATAACGCTTCAGGATCAGTTGTTTCAATCCATCCTTCACCTGAAACCTGCTTGTTTGTGGAGCATTCTCGATAAACTAATTCTTCGAAATTGTTTTTGTAAACAGTGATATCGTCTACTATCAGTGTACAATATCCGTTATTGCGGTTTTTTACGCGAAATTCAACACCTTGATTAACGTTTGGCGGAACAGTGAAAGAGAGATTGAACAGGTTGTAGGCGTTCTCATCTTTTACAGTTGCCAAATCTATCAGCGTATCTGCCAAACAATCTGCAGCTTCTTCACCTTCATTTACCAATACGCTTAATTCGGCAACGTAGATTGGCAACAGCACATCAGTTATTTTCAGTCTAAAACTTGCACACAGTTTTCTATTCGCCAAACTTTCACCGCGACTGTCATTACAGAGATATGGCCCGTAGAGCCAAGATTCGGTGTTTACTTGAGAGCCCATTTGAACAACCCTATTGCCTGAAGCTTCCCGATCCACAGTTACGTGCCAATATGCACCCTTTTGAGGTTTATCTGCAGCTGATTCCCAAAAAATTTGCTCATCATTTTTTAAATCATATAGCGTAATGCCATCTACCACCAAGTTCACATCTCTATCCCTTAAACACTTGACGCGAAACTCGATTCCATCCTGACTGCTCAACGAAAAGGTCAAATTAAATTCCTGATACAAATTCAAATCATAAAAATCTTCACGGCAAATTTTTTTTGCCGCAAGAATTTGCACACCTTCTTTTGTAGCCACATCAATATACACTAGTTCTCTAGAAGGCTCTTTTGCAAAAAATACATATGACAAAAAAATAAGCGATGAAATAATCAAAACCATCAAAAGAAAAACATGCTTAGACAACTTCTTTGTCATATTATTTTGTTATGGAAAAAATGACTTATAATGCTTCTACTCCAGTTCCAGAAAACAGTATGCTTAGATGCTTAATTCTACCAGTTTGCGCAGGTTATTGATTTCCACAGCGTCGGTTCTGGTTACTAAACGCGAAAACTTGGATTTTGCCTCTGACCCTATCGTAACCAAAAGGTCTCCCTTGTAAGAAAGAGTGACAGTGAGCCCCTCATCCTTCAATTCCGTGGCAATGCTCTTAAGCTGCGCAAGTTTGCTCCTGACCGACTTTCCGCCGCCTGCACTTCCAAGAACATCTTTCAGAAACTCTTTGTCTGCTATGCCAAGCTCAATTTTGTTGTCTTCAGCTTTTATCTGAAGGGCTTCCACGTTGCCAGTGCTTAAAGTAACTTCCCCAGATTTGACAACATGACCTAACCATGTCGTTAACTGCACGTCTTCACTCCTCTTGAGGAGAAATTACTTTTTCGGCGCATCTGCAACATAGACAAGATCTAGAATAATCGAGCCATTGAGTTTAGCTTTAACCATACCCAAATCTAAGGTGAGGTCTTGAAAGCTTAGCTTAATGTCTGATTCTTTTCCCGCCAGCTTGTCTATGAGCTTAATCAGGGTGTCGCCCATATCTCCAGATGTTTTTGACACAAACCATCCCCCACCTGTACTAGTAACTGAAAGAATAAATAGTTAACGCAGAGCACCAGAGAAGCAAAAACATTAGCTTCTTGCTTGTCTGCTGACCATTTGTAAGCAGGTTTTTTGGCAAAAACTAGCTTAAGGCTACTTTTTTCGATGGCAATTTTTGCTGTTTTTGTTTTCCAGCTTATCAAGAAACTCTAGGAGCCCGCAGTTGTTCTTCACGGTTACTGCGCCTTTGCTTTTAAGTTTCTCCAAGTATTTCGTGGCTTTGCCTTTAGTGAAGTCCCTCTCTTCTATGGACCCATCTTCCATGAGAACAACGGGTATCCCTTCGTCGAGAGCGGTTTCTGCGGCTTCGAGGTTACGGAGGTTGCCGTCACCAAACTGAGTCGGAGCTATTACGACAACATTGGCTTTGCTTATCATCTTCAAGTTTGCTTTGTGAGATTCTTCAGTTATGGGAGAAAAGGGAGCTTCGGTTGTTGTCGGAATCTTCAGCAACTGAGCAGTCTCCTGATCCGTGTCTAGCAAGTTGAGAACTCCAACACTCACAAAATAGCCTTCATCCGTCAAAATCTTCATCAGGGAACTGCCAGTGCCGCATCCACTTATCAGGTGAACAGAAAGGCTCTTTTGCCGCTGATTTAGGGGCTTGGGCATGGGGATAACATGGAGGTAACCTGTGATAGGGTGCTTCTTCACGATTGTGTCGACGCAGAAGACTTTTTTGACGTTTTCGCTTGTGAGTGTGTCCTCCGATTTTCCGACTGCAACAATTTTTCCATCATTCAAGAGAATGACGGAGTCACAGTATCGGGCAGCCAAGTTGAAGTCATGAAAAACCGCGACTATCAGCAGCTTCTTGGTTTTGCATAGCTCTTTGAGGAGGTCCATTATTTCCAGCTGGTTGCTGATGTCCAAGTGTGTTGTCGGCTCGTCTAGCAAAAGAAGTTGGGGTTCCTGAGTTAACGCCCGCGCTATTATCACACGTTGCCTTTCGCCGCCGCTAAGTTCGGTTACAGGACGGTTAGCAAGATCCCAAGTGTTGGTTAACTGCATAGAATTCTTTGCGATAGTCATGTCCTCTTTGCTTTCCATTGCGAACCGAGCCATGTGCGGATTGCGTCCCATAAGAACCACTTCCAATGCAGTGAAGTCGAAGGTTACTGGTGTGGTCTGCGGGACTACTGCCAGCTGCTTTGCAACGTCCAAGGTTTTCATGTCATAGATGTTAGATTCGCCTATGAGGATTGCCCCTTTTTTCGGTTTGAGTATTCTGCTGATGCTGTTAAGTAGCGTAGTTTTTCCTGAGCCGTTGGGACCAAGAATTCCCAAGAATTCGCCGCTCTTAACTGCAAACTGTATGGCTTCCAGAATCTTAGTGGATCCATAGTAGCAGTCAATGTCGCCGATTGTTAGCTTCACCATAAGCTTTGTCACCTTACTGTGTATCCTCCCCGTTTACGGCGGAGCAAATATATGAAGAATGGACCGCCCGAAACCGCGGTTATCACACCAACAGGCAGTTCGGAGGGAGCTATTATGACTCTTGCCAAGGAATCACAGATCATCATGAAGGAAGCGCCCACAATAGCTGAAGTGGGGAGAAGAATACGGTGATCTGGACCAACAATAATTCTTGTTAAATGTGGAATTATCAAACCTACAAAACCGATCAAGCCGCTGATGGAAACAGCCGCCGCAGTCATGAGGGCGCCGCAAGCCAACAAAATTTTTTTCACCTTCTCTAATTCAACGCCCAAGTGCTGGGCTTGCTCTTCTCCTAGAACAAGAATGTTCAGGTCACGTGCATAAAGATAGACGATTGCTACTCCAATAATAATCAGGGGAAATATAGTTGATACTTCAGTCCAGTCGGTGTACGTAAAGCCGCCCATGATCCAAAACGTCAGGGCATGAAGTTTGTTGCCGGCAAGCAGTTTCAAATAAGTAACTAAAGCATTAAAGAAAATTGTTACAGTTAACCCGGAAAGTATTAAGGTTGTAACTGGAACTCTTGTTCCTTCTCGTGAAATTACATAAACTAGGAAAACAGCTCCTAGGGCACCTATGAAGGCGTATATGGGTACGGTGTTTACTCCCAGCAAAGCGACGCCTACACCTAGAACTATTGCTACTGCTGCTCCGAAAGATGCGCCGCCCATAGCACCTATAGTGTATGGGTCTGCCATGGGGTTTCTGAAGATTCCTTGATATGCCACACCCGCAGCAGCCAAGGCTACACCTACCAAAGCTCCGCCTAGAACCCGAGGCATCCTAATTTGCATGATTATTGATTCTTGGCGCAAAAATTCTTCAGTACCTGGAGTTTTGACTATGTCACCTAGGAATGGAATGTTTTTTGCGAGTATCTTCAGGATGTTTTCGAAGGGGATGTGAGAGAAACCTATGTTGAGGGAAAAAACGAAAACAAGCACCAACACGACTGTTAGTAAAAGAAAATATAGCTTCCAGTGGGAGACACGTCTTAAATGTGATTCTCCAGCGTCAGTTATCATCGCTAGTCCACAAGTGCTTTAGGTTATAAAAAAGGGGGAATATTTTAGGGTTACCCAAAGAGCTCCGGATGA
>CAZYJH010000082.1:0-7778 GCA_964647775.1 uncultured Candidatus Bathyarchaeia archaeon | reverse complement strand
TGTACCTCCACAACTCCTACTCCACAAAGTAGGGGATGCCGCCACGGAGCCAACTGGGCAGAAATAGACTCCCATAGAACACAAAACCAACAGAAGGGCACACGTAGACATAGATCGGTCCACAACAATCCCCACATTATTTATACAAGTTCCGAACTTTATATCTTTTCTTTCTTCTCAATGTGACTATTATTTTTTGGATGATTTACAAAGAAAAAGGGGAATTTTTGAGATTCCTTGAAGTCATTGTAAGCCTAGTTCAGTTTCAAGTGTATGTTACCATTTCCATAGACTGCCATGTTGCAGTGCGTTTGCTCTGAAGGACCAGGACCATAATCGCCGCTAGCGTACCACCAGTATGCTGTAAAATCTTGAAGAGGACTAGTATCGAAATCTTCGCCCCAATTTAGGTAAGAAGCAACATCCAAAGCGTCGTTTACCGAAATATCATAGATTGTGGATTCTTCTAATCATATTAGAAGACTAATAACAGAAGATTGTTGAAAAGCAGTGTTAACTAACATTTTTTCTTCTTAATGCGTTTCTGTAAACTGTGACTACTAATGTTGCCATAAGGAACAATGGCAAAATAATCCATGAGGGAAACTCTGGGATACCTTGTGCGTCGGTTTTAACCAACAAAACATCATCATAGTCTCCAGCGCCAAAAGATTTTGTTTTGCCAGCTAGGGCGTATCCTCCTTCACTGGTCTGAATCACGGCCAATGCCTGATCGATATTTTGTCCTCCATACGTTTGGCTCCACAACATGCTCCCCGTCTCGTCAGTTTTAACCAGCCAGAAATCATAGTTTCCAGCCCCAAAAGAATTTGTTCTTCCCGCTAAGGCGTATCCTCCATCTGACGTTTCAACCAGAGATTGAGTTTCATCCCATCCAGATCCTCCATATGTCTGGTTCCATTGCATGTTTCCGTTCGAGTCAGTTTTTACTAACAAAGCATCATAGTTTCCAGCCCCAAAAGAATTTGTTCTTCCCGCTAAGGCGTATCCTCCATCTGACGTTTCAACCAATGAATCAGCCTGATCCCAGCCTGTTCCCCCGAAGGTTTGGCTCCACTCCATATTGCCAGACGCGTCGGTCTTAATTAACAAAAAATCAAATCCTCCATCTACAGTTGTTTGACCCCCCAGGGCGTATCCTCCATCGGATGTTTCAACCAACGAAGAAGCAACTTCCCATCCTTCACCTCCATATGTTTGATTCCAAACCATATTTCCGAATGCGTCAGTCTTGATTAGCCAACAATCCTTGCTTCCCGAACCAAAAGATTCCGTGTAGCCAGTTAAAGCGTATCCTTTATCACTAGTCTGAACCATTGCCAATGCCTGGTCGATGTTGGGTCCTCCATATGTTTGGTTCCACATCATATTCCCATAGGCGTCAGTCTTAACTAACCAGAAATCAAAGTTTTCAGCGGTGCGCAGAGTACCTGCTAGGGCGTATCCTCCGTCAGATGTCTTAACCAGCTGGTGAGCATAAGCAGCTTCTCCTTCGTATGTTTGGTTCCACACTATAACCCCATAAGCGTCAGTTTTAATCAACAAAAAATAGGATGGACCCATACCTACCGGAAAAGAGGTAACACCTGCTAGGGCGTATCCTCCATCACTCGTCTGAACCAGCGAAGTAGCATGATCAATAAATTCGCCTCCATACGTTTGGCTCCACATCTCAGAAGATGCACCAACAAAACAAACAAAAGGAAAACTGGCTAAAATAAGAAGAAGCATAATTGAAAGAAACAGCTTAGGTGTCATCAAATCGCCTCTTCTTCAGTTTATGTCTGTAAACAACTGCTCCAGCTACAACTGCAACTCCAAGTCCACTTCTGGCAGTAGGCATTTCATCCGTAGTCTCCCAAGAATCCTCTGCTGCCCTAACTGCCTCAATGTTTTGCAGACTGGCCAGAAAAGAACAGAGAATCAGAAATACAGTTAACGTTGCCTTTCGGTCGCTCACCATGAGCACCACTAACACGGTCAATAATAGACCAGAAAAGGGTTTTTGTCAAGAAAATTTGACCAAAGTTTGCGTTTCTTAGTCAAGGAACCTTGACTGAATCACAGCTTTTTGTTGTTTGGTTAGTGGAATCGGTGTTTAGCGGGAATGATTAAAAAGTAAGCTGACGTTAGTTATGTGACACACAAACTGATATGGCATAAACTCTTGTGTGATGGACAATGTGGTAGATGAGAGGGAGATGGAATGGATCGTAAATTTGTTGTTTTGTTTGTTGCTGTGAACGTCTTGATACTGGCTTTAGGCGGTTTTCTTGCTTACTCTGATTTGTACCTGAGAGACTATAGTATGCGTACACACGGAAACACAATGGTTGTCGACGTTGAATATTCTCTGCTTGGTTACCGTCCAACGTACGAGTATTCCGAGAATGTAAACGGAGAAACAATAGTATCTGAAGGTTCCTTGACTCTAGACTTTTTTCAATTAAGCATCATCATTGCAGTTATTGTTAGCTTTTTCGGGCTCCTATCTATGAACCAAAAGAAAGCAACTGACGAACAAACCAAATTTCCGTGAATTCGCCAAATTCTCTCGTTACCCTTTTTTGGTTTGGGGCTAAATTTAGCCCTGCCACCTTTTATGCTGCACATGTGTTTGGAATGAAGAACATGCGGCGGCTCCAGCATATTAGGAGCCTAATAACAGCGGATTGTTGAAAACAGTCTTTTTTCTGGAATTCAGCGTAGCATCCAACGGGAAACAGTTTCTGCTGTACGCTAACTGCTGTTCGCACCGGCAAAGAAACCGACAATCGTCTGGCAGCAAACTAATCAGAGTAATCTATTGATTCGCTTATTCGGCGTTGCCGATAATTTTCGTAGTCTGGAAGGATTCTGGCGTATTCTTGATCCATCAGCGTCGATGACACCAGAAAGTCTGCGGTGGAGCGGTTACATGCCACGGGTATATTCCACACCACAGCCATGCGCAGGAGAGCCTTCACGTCTGGGTCATGGGGAAGAGACTCAAGCGGATCCCAGAAGAAAATCAGAAAATCGATTTCGCCGTTTGCGATTTTGGCTCCAATCTGCATGTCGCCGCCCAAAGGTCCGCTCTTAAGCCGAGTTACCTCCAAGCCCGCCTTTTCGATGATTTTTCCTGTTGTTCCAGTTGCGTAAAGTTCATGCAGACTCAAAAGGTACTTGTTGAATTTCACCCACGCCAGCAAATCTTCCTTCTTGTGGTCATGGGCAACCAAAGCAATCCTCTTTCTTTTTCCCATCAAAACCTTTTCGTCACTCACTTTTCTTACCTCTTTCACATCAGAACGTTCTTGTCGACGGAAAAAAAGGTTTTGCAGTTTTCTAGCTCTGCTTCTTTCTGGAAGACAAAGCCTTCGGCTGGTAAATGCACCATGGGTCCTCTGCCAGATAATCGCCCTGTGTCGTTGTTGGTTCATGTAAAGCACCGCAGAAGTCCATTTGTTCTGTGGTTACGCCGTAGGCTCTGGCGCGGCATCCCCCGCATACTTCGCGGTGTTCGCATAGCCCACATTTTCCTTCCAGTTTGTCAAAGTCGCGGAGAGCCTTGAAGACCTCTGAGTTGAACCAAATATCCTTGAAGGACCTTTCGCGGATGTTGCCAAGATTAAGCGGCAGATAGGGACAGGGGGTAACCTCGCCTGAGGGGTAGATGCGGCAGTAATAAAGTCCAGCCATGCAGCCTCGAACCCAACGTGACATGTCAACCCCCTGCTCCTTGGCAACGCGCATAAACTGGGGGGCGCATGAAGGCTTCACGTTCAGTTTATATTTTGGTATTTTGGCGAGCGTGCTCGTAATCATGTCTTCATACATGCGGGGCGTTATGTCCGCGATGTCGGTTCCTCTTCCTGTAGGCACTAGGAAAAACAGGTGAAAGTTTTCAACTCCCAGCTCTTCCGCCAGCGCCATAATGTCATCCACCTCATCGTAGTTCTGCGGAGTCACTGTGCTGTTAACCTGAACCTGTATTCTGCTCTTCTTGAGAGCCTTGATGGCGTCTACGGCGTGTTCCCAGCAGCCCTTAACGCCCCGGAACATGTCATGCCGTTCAGGTATGCTTGAGTCTAGGCTGATTGCCACTGTTTCCATTCCAGAGTCTTCAAGCCTTCTGGTAACTTCGTCGTCGATGAGCATCCCGTTGCTTCCCATTCCCATCCTTAAGCCACGGTCTGCACCATACCTGATGATTTCGTAGATGTCCTCCCTAAGCAAAGGTTCACCCCCGCTCAATATCAACAGTGGTCTGCTGACTTCGGTGATTTGGTGGATAAGCATCTTCGCCGCGTCAGTGCTTAATTCGTCCGCTAATTCTGTTTCAGCCGCGTTGATGTAGCAGTGAGCGCACTTCAGGTTGCACTTCAACGTCACATTCCATGACACAACCAGCGGAACATACTTCTCTTCGGTCGGCGCAGCAGAAGCAGGGGCAATCTTGATAGCGAACTCGCATCTTCCGTCAGTTGCCATCCTCAGCGGCTGAGAAACCGCCACGGGGAAGGGAATGAACTTTTCGAACATGGCTTGGGCGTGTGCCCTGCAGAAACTTTTGCAGAAGAGCTGGGCTGTTCCAGTTTTTGTGTCCAGCTCCGTTTCTACGTATTTGTGGCTTCCGTAGATGGGGCAATTCAGGAACCGCATGAAGCCCCCCAGCTTCTTCATGTCCATCTTGGTTTCGATGAAGTGGTCGCTGAGCATCAGTTTCTGCAGTTTCGCTTTCGGCACTCCAACCTTTAGGCTAACGTTGAAGGCGGATTCAACTGTTTCGTCGCCAAACTTCTTCTCCACACGAGCCATAGTCTGCTCAAGCCTTTCTACACCAAACTCTTCAGCCAATCGCTCCACAATCAGGAAACCCTTCAGCGTCTCATACTCCTGACGCAAACGCATCTCCACTACACTGTCTGTCCAGTCAAGAAACACGCTTTGAAGTCTATCCTTGGCTCTCGGGTCTTTTTGGTCAAGCATCCCCTCAGCTTTTCTGGTTTCTTCGCTCACCCTCCGGAAGAGACGAATCTTTTCTTCGACTCCAGGAGCCGGCTTCTTAACAGCCATCACCAAAACATCTTTCAGGGGTAAGATTTCGTCCAAAAGCTCCTTAACATCGGAAACGAAATCACTGTAAAAACGCCACAGCACCCGGTCTACAGATGGAGCATCAACCTTCAGCTCTTCAAGAACAACTCTGGACTCGGCAGCCATTTTGCTTACCATAGCCATATGATACAACAACGAGCCTTCCATGCCCGCATCGCTATTTCTGTCAGAAGAACCATGAAACACGTCGGAGACTAGACTTTTTGCTGTTTCAAAGTCTCCGGAAGCTACTGTTTCTATGGCTCTGTCGATCTTCTGTTTTCTTTCTTTCAGCAGAAGAGCCCACTTGTGGCAATGTTTTTTATCGAATTTCGTTAAAGTTGCCCTCTCCGCTTACGATTTAATGGCGTTAAAGCTTTGAAAGGTTATAAGTTCTTTGTTTTAGAATCTAACGCTTCGATGTTATGCGGGTCTGAATCGGTTGCAGTTGCATGCCTGCTGATGTAAAGTAGACCTTACTTAAAGTAAAGTTTATATTACATTTTATAATGTTATGTTTACATGAGAGTGCGCGAATGAAACCCAAAAAGCTAACCCTCTACCGTATACTAGCCGCAATCATCATGGCAACCACGTTTCTGTATGCTGTGTTATTCGGAAATACAATACTGATCGTATTTTCAATCATAACCGCATTTATTTTAACAATAATCCTGGCGCGCAAACAACAAGAAATCATAGCAGATGAACGAACCAAACTAATAAACGAGAAATCATCAACAATGACCGTGCGAACTTTTGTTTCAGGCGCAAGTCTGCTCGGTTTCATCCTTTGGGGACTTGATTACATCGGTTACGCTGAACTTTATCCGTTAGGCTCCACTCTTCTATACTCTGCCTGTGCGTTAATGATTTTGAACATGATCTTCGGAAGCTATTACCGCCGAAAATATGGAGGTTAACCATACGTGCAGACTAAACTCAAGGTGTATCGAGCCATGCATAACCTAACCCAAGAAGACCTTGCGACGGCAATTGGAGTAACCAGACAAACCGTTATAGCAATGGAGAAAGGCAAGTATAATCCGTCTCTGGAGCTTGCCTTCAAAATAGCGTACTACTTCAAAGTCAAAATTGAAGACGTTTTCGTTTACGACAAAAAATTAGATGGAGGTCACTACGTTGAGTGAAACCCAATCAGCAGTTAAATTAGAAAATGTGAGCAAAAGCTTTGGAAACATTCAGGCTGTCAAAAATTTGGATATGCAAATTGACGCTGGAACTGTTTTCGGTTTTCTCGGTCCGAACGGTTCAGGCAAATCAACAACAATGAAGATGATTATGGGTCTCCTGAAGGCAGACTCTGGAAGATTAAACGTTTACGGAATCGACGTTTCAAGAAGTCCATGGGAAGTCAAGAAGATTGTGGGTTACGTTCCCGAAAGCCCACGACTATACGAGTTTCTCACTGGACTCGAATATCTGGACTTCATAGCCGACGTTTACGGCTTAACCGCAGAAACAAAAAAGAAGCGAATAGAAGAATACCTCAACGCCTTTGACCTTGAGAACCGCGAAAACGAGATGATCAGCGGCTACTCCCATGGCATGAAACAGAAAATCGCAATAATCGCTGCTCTACTACACAAGCCGAAACTGCTGATTCTTGATGAGCCTCTTAGTGGCTTAGACCCAAAATCCGCCAGAATTGTAAAAGATTTGCTTCACAAGTTGGCAAATGAAGGCGTAACAACCATCATGAGCACCCACGTTTTAGAGATTGCAGATGCCGTTTGCGACAAGATAGCAATTATGTATCAGGGAAGGAAGCTTGCGGAAGGCAAATCCTCAGAATTACGTAAAGAAGCTAAGATGCCCGATTCGTCACTGGAAGAAATCTTTCTGAAACTGACAGGAACAAGCGACATCAAAGAGATTGTTGAAGCCCTCGGAAAATGAGGAATATCCCCTTGAATTTCAAGTTAATACTGCATATGGCGAAAATCTTAGCCCTCTCTTCTGTAAGAGCCAAAAGAGCAGCAGGCTCGGTTCCCGCAGGATTCGCGAAATCTCCAAAAATAAACCTCATCGTCTTTTTAATAGGCTTTCCGACTGCAGCCTTTTTTGCCAGCAACTTTGCGAGTGCATTCCTTAAAAACGTAAATTTACTCCAGTTCTTTTGGCAGATCGCAATTTTTCTTCCATCCTTGATGACTTTGGCTTCAGTAATGTACGGGCTGCTCTTCGAGTTCAGTCAGTCGTCGTCGGTGGGCTCATCAGACATCATTAATTGGCTTCCCATCAGAGCGTTAGACTTTGTTCTTGCCTCCGTGCTTTCTATGATCTACTTTTTGGCTCCATTACTTGGAGTCGTTTTTGGCGCAGCCTTCGGAATCTCCTTATACGTCAACAGGCTGGATTTAGGCTTGCTCAGCATAGTCTTTGGCGTCTTAGGAATGTTTTTGGGCGCTTTTCTAATAGAAATTATCCGAGCAATAACAAACCGTGTGTCAGCATCCTTCTACAAGCGTAGTGGCAGAACAACTGTGGCAATAAGAATGCTGGTTTCCCTAGTTGTTATGGTGACTTTCATCCTTGTCTCTAACGCCAATTTTCTGTTTACAATTCTTCAACATTTCATGGGAGGAATAGGAAACGCATGGTTCATACCCATACTTTGGCCCTCTCTAGCGGTAATGAGCTATTTGACTGCAGAA
>CAZYJH010000081.1:0-7800 GCA_964647775.1 uncultured Candidatus Bathyarchaeia archaeon | reverse complement strand
TATTCGCGGAGGCGCCTTCACCAAGTATGGCACAAGCCTCTATGTTGGCATAGGCATTCCCATTCCCATCCTGAATAAGGGGTTAGCCAAGAAGACAGCACTGCGGGATGAGGAAATCTTCACGGACATTGTTGATTATGGGGTTCCCCGCAGGGCGCGACCTAAGCTGGGCAAAGTCAGCTACTCCACCTTGAAATCGGGCGAAGTGACAATCAACGACAGAAAAGTCAAGGTCAGCTCCCTCTCCAGCTTGAAAAAAGCTCAGAAGATTGCTGCGACGCTGAAGTCATGGATCGAAAACGGCACCTTTTATCTGTCTGCCCCCGCTGAGACGCTGCCGACAAACTCGGTTTGTAACCCGATGAGGCAAACTGACGAGATAACCCTAGTCAGTAGCGTGGCTCAGGCGGCTGTAACCTGCAGCGTTGACGAGGACATCAAGGCGGTTGCGCAGCGAATCATAAGTAAGTCAGTGAATCATGTGGTTGTAACAGACAAAAGTGGGGCAATCAAGGGTATGGTGACTTCTTGGGATGTTACGAGAGCCGTTGCTGAAGGAAAAAGCAGGCTCGCTGACATCATCACAAAGAAGGTGTTTACTACGAGACCTGAGGTGTCGCTGGAGGAGGCTTCAAGGAAGCTGGCGCAGCATCACATATCTGCGTTGCCTGTGATAGACCGTGACAAGAAGGTTGTAGGGCTGATAACCTCTGAAGATATATCTAAACTGAGGGGAAGGTGAAACAAATGGACAGAATACTGTTAAGATTCACTGAAGAAAACGTTGAGGAGCCAATAACTTCGCAGGTGATTCTTGAGCTTGGAATCCCAATGAGAATAGTCACTGCCACAATCAACTCTCTCGGCGGAGACATACTGGTGGAAGTTCCTAAAGTTCACCTCAAGAAGATCGTCCAAGCCTTCAAGGACAAAGGCGTGATAGTCAAGTTTCCGAAGCTCATCCAAGTAGACTACGACAAGTGCTTTGACTGCGGCGCATGCTACGCTCTTTGCCCCGTAGATGCCATATCCTTCAAGGAGGATCGTTCAATAGATTTCGACGAGAAAACCTGCATCGGCAGCCCCTGCGGCTTGTGTGTTGACGCTTGTCCAGCCCGAGCCATAACCCTTGTTGAGCAGCACCGTAACCAAAAATGACCAAAAAAAACCTCATTAAACAGGCTTTCCGCCTCAAAGAGTCAAACTGCACCATAATCTCAGACAAAGAAAGCGGCATTGAAACAGCAAAATCTTCGCTAAAACATCATAGACGGCAGCTTGAAGCCTACATCAAAGAGCATCCCCAGTTTCTGCATTCCCTTGAACCCGTAGCCGTTGACGAGGCGCCGAAGGTGGCGTGGCTGATGGCCTTGGCTTCCGCGAAGGCGGGTGTGGGTCCTATGGCTGCTGTTGCCGGAGTCTTAGCTGATCTGGCAGTGGAAGATATGATAGGCAGTGGATGCAGGGTTGCTGTGGTAGAGAACGGAGGAGAAGTTTCTGCAGTTTCCGATCAGCCAATCGACATCGGCTTTGCTGCGGGTGATGAACCGTTGTCAAGGGAGATGGGCTTCAGGCTCAAAACTTTCCCTATAGGCGTAGCCACGAGCTCGGGGTTGTATAGTCACGCTTTGAGTTTTGGGGATGCTGAGGCTGTGACTGTTTTTGCTGTTGATGCTGGAGTTGCTGATGCTGCGGCTACGGCTGTGGCGAACCTGATTAAGGGCGATGATGTTCGCGGCGTAATCAGGCAGGGAATAGACCGAGCCTTAAGCATAGACGGGGTTAAGGGCGTCTTCATACTGTATCGTGGGGTTGTGGGAAAGGCTGGGCAGATTCCTGAATTGATAAAAGTGAACCCAAACGAATAGTTGTTCACTACCACAAACCTTACTTATTTCTTCATTGCAAGTCTTTTGTGTGGGGGAAAGGTGCTTAAGAACCAGTTTTTGGGTTTACAGTTTGTCAATCAAGCATGTAGGAGAGTGACTTGATGACGGAGCCTCCCTATTGGGCATTTTTTTTGGGAATTGCCCTGTTCATTTTCGTGGCGATTTTCTGTATCGTGAAGGCTAGACAAAGAAAAGAGCTAACATACTACTGGGTTAGTGGCGTCTGTTTTCTCATTATCACTTCTTTTGTTGCGGCTCTGCTTGGACAATTTCTTTTGTTCTTCGCGATGACGGGTTTATCGGTAATAGTTTGTATTGGTTTGCTGCCTCGAATGATGGAGCTCCAACGGGAAGAGATTGTTAAGCAAAAGCAGGAAACGAATAGTTCAGCTCCATTGCGGATGAGAGACTTTCTGACATGGAAAGGGTGGATAAAATTCAGGGCAATACACGGCTTACGTAAGATGTTAACAGTTTATATCCTCTTTAACACGGGAATTGTTGCAGCATTAGTGCTGGCATCAATCATCTTCAGCTTAATGCCCCCCCGAATTGTTGCTATTTACGCGATTTCCTATACAGCATTCTCATCCATAATCAGCTACCACCAACTCCGGAAAGCCCTCAAAGAACCTTAACGGAACCTCCAGAAAAGAAGTGACCTGTTTCTGTTGCTTAGGTTTCAGGAAAAAAGACTGTTTTCAACAATCTTCTGTTATTAGGCTCCTAATATGATTGTTGAAGCTACAAGCATGTATTAGGGAAGCTACTGTTACATCAGTTTTTGTATTTGTCTGCTGTTTTGTACTTGAAATTGGCACACAGAAAAACGGGCGCATCACTAAATGTATGTTTGATTTGATGTTGTTCCTGTTGCAAGTTTTGGTTTTCATTTTGTGGCGAATATGGTATTTTTGGCTTTGTGGTTGTTCATTAACTTATCAAATAATATGTTCGTTAAGCTTTATTGAACACAAAACCTTTTCTGCCTTACGCAATACATTATTGCTTGGTGGTTAGCCATTGCCCAATTCTCAAGAGGAAGAGCCCTACTCGCTTATGTTCTCGTCTTTAAGTCATCCTGCCCGCCGCAAAATCCTTAGACTGCTCTCCGAGAAGCCAAGAAACTTCTCAACAATCCTTGAGACGCTTGGAATCTCCAGCTCCCATCTGACGTATCATCTTGAAAACCTCGGAGAACTTCTGATCAAAATGGATGATGGACGATACAAGCTCTCCAGACTTGGAGATGCGGCTGTGATGACGATGAAGGGCGTAGAAGAGCCGCCTGAGACACAAGAAAAGCACGTGAAAGTGCCTATAAAATGGAAATTCGTTTTTGCGGTTCTGATGATTGGGATCATTATTACATCGGCTGTATCTTGTGCGCAGTACCTGTCCTATGATCGGTTGTCCTTGGATTTGCAGCAGGTATCTGAGGATTATACGCTGCTTGAAGCGAACTTTCAAGAGTTGTCGGCTGAGAATGAGCGGCTGTTATCCTGGGGCACATCCCCAAACAAGGTGCTAACCTTTCTAACCGACGTAGTTCACCTCGACATGACAAAATATGCTGCAACACTAGAAAGCAACACTGTGGAGTACCGCTCTGATTTGGGCGACATCGTTGAGGAGCTTTTTAGATACGCCCTCACATATCAAGGCAGCAAGGTAGATGTGACTCTTAGATTTAGAGACGGCAGTCTGTCCAGTTACTACCTGACAGTGCTTGAAGGTACCCCCTATTATTCTCAATTACAGCCCAACAAACTAATTGATGTTGCTAAGGCCATTCTTGGCAGATACTATGACTACTCCGGAGCCTCACATCTGGAACAGCTGATAAGCCTGTTGGATACAGTTGATGGAACTGACGATTCTGAAACAACCTCAGGCAACCTGAAGCTTATAATCACAAATGAAGGAACCGATGTAAAAATGGAGTTTATGTACACAACAGAAAACATCGACTTTCAAGCAAAAAGTGTAGTCTTAATCTTTGACAATTATAACTTCCTGTCGCAGCTCACTGACGACTGGACTCTTTACAAGGTAGGTAGCACGGAAGTGAACATATCAAAGGAAGAAGCCATAGCTATTGCGATTGAAACCGCCAGAAATTGCACGTGGACAGTAAACGGCGAAACAATAAGCAACTTCACGTTAGTTGAAGAGTCTGCAACAGCAGAATTATGGCCCCATTCCAGAGAAGACCCCCTAGCGCTAATACCTTACTGGTACGTCAGCATCCCTCTGGATAGAATCTACCCTGAGCGGGTTGACCGCATTGCAGTGGGGTTGTGGGCTGACACCGGAGAAGTCAGCATTTGCCAACAGCTAAGCTGGTAGCTGGAGGCTATTTTTTCCTCTTCCTTAGTCGTATCAGCAAAATGACTATGATTGCCACTATAACTATCACTACTACGATTTTGGCATAAAACACAATTTCATCCAGTTCTAAATTGTCTGGGGCATTTGGGTCATGCCACAAGTTCGTTGCAGATAGTGTAACCTTCTGTGCGACAGTTTGATTGTCAGCGTTCAAAACTTGTTGTTCTGATTGTAGAAGAATCCCTGTCACTTTATCCCAATACGCTTTTACTTTTTTTTCGTTAAATATTGCATAAGCTGCAGTTCTTGTTTGACCTGCATACGTGCCAGTTTCAGTGTCAATGATTGTTATGTTCCCATAGTCTTCGTGATAAAACACATCGGCGTAAGTAAGACCCGCGGGAACAACTAAGAGTTGCAGAACCCCTGTTTTAAGGTCATAAATGTTGCTATTTCTGCTGATTGTTCCATTCAATGCTTCATATGTCATGGCAGCGGTTATGCTTGTCCCTTGAACGTCATTAATCTGGAATCTGAACCAGTTTGGGTAATCCTCAGGTGGGTCAGCAGCCCCTACGTATGTTACGTTGTATTCCATCCAGTCTCCCGCTTTTACGCCCACCGTAACATTCGAATTAATTGTGCTCCCTGTAAGAACTGTTTTGGCTGTGGTATCCAGAGTTAACGCTTCAGCGGTTGGCGAAACCATCACAAGCAAGGTAACAGTCAAAACCAGAACTAGAACTGTGGCTAAGGATGCTTTATTAACTCGGGTTCTCATCCACGCTCTTCCCCTAAGGTACCATTGTTTTCTTAATGTTTTTAGACGTGATATTTACTGTTTTTTGTATTACAGGAACGGTCTGGTCAGCCTCTTTTTGGCAATCATCGGAGCCAAGAAACAATCAAAAATTATGCTGATATATAATATTAGCCTTCAAACATGCTGGTTTTGATGTTACATATTTTTATAGGATACTTTAATTTTTTAAACTAGACTGTTGTAATAGCTGATAACGGAGACTCAACTATGCCACCAAAGCGGAGACGGAAATCAGGTCTAAAAGTTCTAAAGGCTGCATCCTCCTCTCTGCGCATGCAACTTCTCATCACCCTCGTAGAGAAGGGACCACAATCCTACACCGACCTGATGAAGGTCCTGAAACTTAACCCAAGCAGAGACGCAGGAAGATTCGCGTACCACTTGAAGTATCTGCTAAGCGCCGACCTCATAGAACCTGACGTGGACAACAAGGAATACCGCCTCACTGAGCTCGGCAAAACCATGATCAACTTCACAGAGGACATCCAGCAGCAGTTCTTACAAAGAAAAAAAATTTTTGTCCGAACCAGCCGCCTGGCAATGGAAGAGTTTGACAGAAACAAAATCGTTGACGCCCTAGTGAAAGAGGCGAATGTTCCAGTTTTTCAAGCCCAGAAAATCGCGCGGGAAACCGAAAAGAGGCTCCTAGAATTCAAAACAAAGTACCTGACTGCGCCCCTAATCCGCGAAATGGTCAACGCAATCCTTGTGGAGAAGGGTCTGGAGGAGTACCGCCACAAACTCACCCGCTTGGGGCTGCCCGTCTATGACGTTAACCAGCTGATTGACTCAACTGGCGCCAGAGCGCAGGGCGCAGAGGCTATCCACGAGGCGGCTGCTGACGCGGTTATGGAAGAGTATACGCTTCTTAATGTTCTTCCGCGGGATATTGCTGATGCGCATCTTTCTGGCGGTCTTCACCTCAAGCATCTTGGCACTTGGGTTTTGAAGCCTGACCAGTTCATGCATGACCTCCGCTTTTTCCTTCAGAAGGGACTGAGCCGTGGAGGAATGAACCTTCAGGAGCCCAGCTATTTTCCGCCTAAAAGCCTTGAAGCCGCGCTGATAACAGCCTCCAACGTCCTGAAAATCGCTTCTATAGAAACCTCTGGAGAGCAGACCCTAGACTTCTTCAATGTTTTCTTGGCGCCCTTCAGCCAGAATCTCTCAGAGGAACGAGTAAGGGAAGGTCTGCGCCTCTTCATCTCTAACCTGAACCATCCCCTCTCAAACGGCGGTTCAGTTGGGGCTTCCTTGGGCATAGAATTTGTTGTCCCCGACTTCCTGAAAGAGACGGAAGCCATCGGACCTGAAGGAAAAGCTGTCGGCTGCTACCAAGACTTTGCTGAGGAAAGCCGCCGCCTCGCCTCCCTCATCCTCGAGGTCATGTTCGCAGACGACCGACGTAAACCCGTTTTTAATCCGCGCCTGATAATCAAGCTGCGCCCTGAAGTCCTCAAAGACCCTGAATGCGCCAGCCTTCTTTTCGAGTCGCATAGGCTTGCGGCTGAGACAGGTCTTCCCTACTTCGCTAACCTCTGTTCCCCTGAGCAGGCAACCGCGTCCTATACCTCAACGGGTTTCAGGTTAGCGTCTGACTGGAGAGAAGACTGGGAACTGGACACCATGCAGACAGGAAGCGTGGAAAGCGTGATAATAAATCTGCCCAGAGTCATGTATAAGGCGGGAGGCAAAGAAAACAACTTCTTCAGGCTCCTAGATGACCAGCTGGAGATGGCGCTGCGGGCTCTGGAAATAAAGTACCGCACCATCAAGCAGCGGGAAAGAGAGCAGATGCTGCCGTTTCTGATGCAGAAAACTGACGGCGACCAGTACTTCAGAATCGAAAACGCTGTCCGCCTAGTCAGCTTTGTTGGTTTGAACGAAACCATCCAAGCCTTCTTTGATAAGCCCCTGAAACTGGACGGCGAAACTCTTGATTTCGCCAAAAAAACAGTGTCCTATCTGTCCAGCGAAATTGGCAGGTACTCGAAGAAGCCTGAGACCCGAGCCGCCTTAGCTATGGTTCCCGCCCCAGATGCTGCGAAACGGCTTGCAGAACTTGACGCAGAAAGGTATGGGTGGGCGAAGGTTCGCGCTCAGGGCAGCAGGGAAAAGCCCTTCTACACTGACTTGGTTGCTTTGCCTCTAAGCCTCGACGTTTCTTGGAAAGACAGGATGAGGGTTGAGGAGCGGTTTCACAGTTTGACTCCGGGCGGTCACTTGGCTGTTATACCTCTTGCTGATGAGCCGCAGAATCCTGATGAGTTGCTGGCTGTCACAAGGGAAGTTGCTGGAAACTACGGGGTTGGGTTATACGTTTTTAATCGGAACATTGCCTACTGTGCGGGTTGCCAGCAGGTTTTCTATGGAAAATTAGAGAAATGCCCCTTCTGCGGGTCCGTTAACATGCTTCAGTCCTTCAGCCGCATCTAACCAAGAAACCTCGTGTCTTTTGTGTGGTGTAGTGGTTCTGTTTGTTTGACCCCTATATATAACAAAAACACATCTTGACCAATACTGCTTCTTAAATTCCTTTTCTGGCTTGTGCTTGACCCCCTAGCTAAATGTCAATTATTTTGGGTGCTTATACAGAATTTTATATCATTATATCTAGAAAAATAAATAAACATAGCTATACCAAAGATGTTATCTCGTCGATAAAAAGAGAGGTAATTTTCATGGGCTTTTCAGAAGATTTCGGCAGCACCCCTGTGCATCCCGCAGAAAACGGCGTAGTAGTCTACACCAGCAAAG
>CAZYJH010000080.1:0-7923 GCA_964647775.1 uncultured Candidatus Bathyarchaeia archaeon | reverse complement strand
ACGCCAAGTTTGATGCAGGCTCTGTTGATGGCGTAGCGGGCAGCCATGCTGTCTAAGCCGTCGACCACAACATCCACGTCTCTGACAAGGTCTTCCGCGTTGGCTTCGTTCACGGAAAGGGGAAGAGGCTCGACCGTGATGTAGGGATTCAGACGCCGCAACCGCTTAGCCGCAGCTTCAACTTTTGGGTATCCTATCTCGTCAAAGCCGTAGAGGTGCTGCCGATGCAAGTTAGTTAACTCCACGACATCGCGGTCAACTATGCGCAGATGCCCAACACCCATAGCCGCCAGCTGCATCGACGCGGGAGATCCTAACCCACCCAAGCCCACCAAACAAACCTTGGAGCCCTTCAGTTTCAGCTGAGCATTATAGCCCATCTCTGTCATGACAACCTGCCTTGAATAGTATTGCAACTCTTCTTCTGAAAGTTTTATGTTGTCTGTGCGGGCATCCTTAACCATACTTCTTCACCTTCAAAGCAAGGATTGAAAGGCAACCTGTCTCATGCTCATCCAGAGCATCATCAACCAAAAGAACCGTCCATTTCAGCCTTTAAATGGCTTATGCACAGACGACTCGCCAAACTACTGCTGCTGAGCCTTCGAGGCGGAGACCAAGATTCGGTTAACTTCCTCTGCTTTAATGTCGCTGATTAGAAACTTCTTTTGCCGCGAAGTGAACCCTGAAACCAACTCAACTTTGCGACTGAAGAGCCTTGAAAGCTGTTTCAGCAATTCTTTGTTGACTTTTCCCTTCACTGGCGCTTCACGGCACAAAACCACAAGCTCGTTTCCGTCCAGTTGTACCCTGAATTGCTTCGAGTTTGGCTTAACATGCACATCCAAGACAACGCCCTGAGCAGTCTCCTGAAGCCTCATGCACACCACAGCCGCGTCCACATTCAACTATTCAAGGAAGATTCACGTTTATTAAGCCTTTAATAGGCACCCAGCAGAGACTTCTTGAAGGCACGTTAAAATGTTAAGGGATGCTTGGACGCTCGCCATAGAAACATTGAGCTGGATTGAACTGCAGCGGCTGGGTGAGCGTCTAGCATTGAACAGGGCAACGAAACAGCTACGAATAAGAGACTACAAGGCTGTCGGCTTAGCCCACAGGCTAGTATCAGAGACTCTTCGCAAAAAAAACTACATCGATTTCCTGCTGAACATGGTTTTGGCGCCCCGAACCCTTAACGACCTGAAGCTTGGTTCAAGAGCTTTCCTTAGGCTGTACGTTTATGAAACAAGGCTGGCGGACGGAAACTTGGAACATGCCGCCAAGATAGCGAGGATGGGACGCTCGATACTGGGGTGGTGGGACCTCAAAGATGCGGAGGAGGTTCTCGGAGACGTACTGAGCATCAACCCCGAATCCGCATTAAAGGGGCTAGAGGAAACAGAACAGATTGGACTCCAGACCTACAACCCCGCATGGTTCGTGAAATACTGTTTCAGGCTCCTAGGAAGAGCAGAAGCCATGAAGTTTCTAGAAAAGTCCGCGGACATCCCCCCAGTTTACGTGCGGCTGAACACCCTGAAGGCGCCAGAAGAGACGCTGCTCAAAAAACTTGAAGACGAGAAAACCGTCTTGGAGAAGATCCCGCAACTCAAACACGCCTACAAGCTGATTGAAACAAAAAAGCCCCTCACACGAACACAAAGCTTCACTCAGGGACATTTCTACATTCAAGACAAAGCCAGCTGCCTAGCCGCCGAAATCGCAGACCCAAAGCAGGGAAACACTGTGCTTGATGTGTGTGCAGCGCCGGGAGCCAAAACAACGTATTTGGCGCAGCTTATGGAAAACAGGGGAGAAATCGTTTCTGTTGATTACTCAAAGCGGAGACTGCAGGTGTGGAAGAGAGAAACAGAGCGCATGGGCGTCAGCATAGCTCAGCCGATGGTTGTTGACGCAAGAAAAAGTTTGCCCTTGAACCTTTCCGCGGATCTGGTGATTCTGGATCCGCCCTGCACAAGCACGGGAACCTTCGGGAAGACGCCGGACGCGAAGTGGAGGCTCACCAAACGGTCTGTTTTGGGTATGTCAAAGATTCAGGCGGAGATGATAGAACAGTGCGCAGAACATGTGAAGATGGGCGGCTTTCTGGTTTACTCCACATGCAGCATAACCGTGGAGGAAAACGAGATGATTATCGAAAACTTTCTGAAAACGCATCCAGAATTCAAGCCAGCAGAAACTAAACCCAGAATCGGCTTACCTGGACTCAGGGGACTGACAAAATGTCAGAGGCTCTATCCCCACATTCATGACTGCAACGGCTTCTTCGTAGCCAAACTGATGAAGGAAAAACCGTAAACCAATAGCCCAGAACAGTGTGCCGTTAACGTTTTCGTGCTTTCTCTAAGAGGCATAGCACTTCAAAGAGTATCTTCGCCGCCTGAATGGCTGTTACGCCATTGTCATAGTGGGGCGCTACCTCAACCAAATCGAAGCCAACCACCCGCCTGTCACACACTGCCTCCAGAAGGTCCAGAAGCGTTGAAGTGTCCAGTCCTTCAGGTTCAGGGTTCGGAACTGCAGGCGCAAAAGCGGGGTCAAGGACGTCCATGTCGATTGTGACGTAGATTTTTTCGTAACCTTTGAGGATGTCTTTGATTGTTTCAGCCGTTTTTGTGGCGCCGTCTTTTCTTATCTGACCTGCAGTTATGTAATCGATTCCAGATTCTTTTGCGTAGTCAAGCTCTTCTCTGCTTACTGCGCGGGTGCCAACCTCCAATATTTTTTGGGGCTTAACGTCCTCGTTGATTCTCCGCATAAAGGTTGCATGTGACAGGGAAAGACCAAGGTAGTCGTCGCGCAGGTCAAGGTGCGCATCGAAGCTTACCACGGCAACGTTTTCTTTGAGGCTCCGCATAACACCCAAAGCGATAGTGTGCTCTCCTCCAATACACACCGGAACCTTCTCGTCGTCCAAAAGATCCTGTGCAACCAAAGCTAAACGCCCCAAAGTTAATTCAACGTCTCCGGCGACGTGCAGGTCTCCGAGGTCAAGGATTTTCAGGTCCTTAATTTCCATGCCTGTTCTGAAGCTGTAGCCTTCAATGTTGAGGGAGGCGTCTCTGATGGCGAGGGGCGCAAATCTTGCTCCTGAGCGGTACGTGCTGGTTACGTCGAAGGGCACCCCTAAAATGGTGTATCTAGCCTCCTCAAAAGATAGTTGACTGCCCCCGAAGACGGGAGCTGGCGACACGAAAAGTTCACGGTAACTCATACACTATCACTCTTAGAAAACACGCATTACCTATTAAACTTAACACAGAGGAATTTGTTGGCTTACTCCGTTTTGGTGTAGCAGTCCCAGCAGAGGATTTCACAGTTTTCTACTGTAGGTTTTCCGCCGTCTTCGGGGCTAACAAAGAATCGGGCTTCCCACCCGCTTCTCTCCGTCTTGTTTCCCCTATGTTCCCATATGATCTGCTTGAAGCACGTAAAAGTTCCATGACCATGATCGCCTCTTTCACACTGGCATCGGGCATTTGCCCTTCTAAAGGCTTGCTTCAAAACGTCCTCAGGAAACTCGCTCACCATAATTCCTCAACTAAGCCAACAATCAGTATACGTTTAAAGATTACGAAAAAGGGAAGGACTTAGGAGGCTGCTGCACTGTTTTATTGAACCAGCAGTTTGCGGAGAGTGCTCTGCTTGTTGTCGCTTTGATTGAGCTCTTCTCTTAGGCTTTCAACTTCCTTTCTTAGATTCATCACTTCTAGGAGAAGAAACGTGTTGCCGTGTTTGAAGAAGTGGTCCACCATCTCAGAAACGGTTTGCTCGCTGATGTGCCCCCCAACTTTAGCTGCTAACTCCTTCGAAAGCATCTTTTTCGGGTCCATCTTAAATCGAAACCAGATTGAGGGTAGCAGATGATAACACTTATGAAAACAAAATTATTACATAAAATCCATCTTCCCCATCAAGAGCACCCATACCTCATTTCCTGAAAACATGTCCAGAAAGAGGGTAACACAACAAAAGTGGAGAAACTAATTTATTACCAATCGTATTATAGCGGTAGGCAAGGAATGCGAAATGACCACGGAATCAAGCAAGCCTAAAAACCCAATCATGTTACTGTTCTCAGTTTTCTACATCGTAGCAGGAATCGCCGAAATAGGCTACTTCGCCATCGCAACCGCTGCGCCCCCACACATCCCAATTCTGGGAATCCTGAGTTTAATCACAGCCTTCAGCCTCTTCAAAAAAATCAAATGGACTTTGCCCCTCGCAGTTGGGCTCTTCGTTACAGGAATAACCTTTGGGGCAACAACCCTCTCCAACTCGCTTGAACTGCAAAGCTTCGGAGACGCCATGCTGTTCAACCTTGCCCTCATAGCCTACATGATCCTACTACTGATAGCATCCGTATACGTGGTAGCGAAAAGGGCAAACTTCAGCTAAAAAAAGGGCTGCTACGGTTTTCTCAGTTTCCCGAACAGGTAAACGTCTATCTCTGTACCCGCATCTACAAACTGCTCTTTCTCGGATATTTCAACGAAGCCGTCAGCCTTCGTCAAAGTGGTTATGGCGCCAGACAAGCCGGTGGGAACTGGGCTCACAAGCAGCGCCCCAGCATTGTCGTAGGTTAAGTTTACCATAACGAAGGTTCGGCGTCCCCGCGCAGGAAACATTCTCTTGGCAGCCACTGCCTTAACCTTAGGCAAGTCCTCCTCAGTTCTGCCAGCGAGCCTAACGAGAATTGGACGGACGAAAACGTTGAACATGAAGAGGGAGGAGGTTGGGTTGCCGGGCAGCGAAAAGACGGGTTTGCCGTCAACTATTGCGATGGTTAGGGGTTTTCCGGGTTTCACGGCTACTCCAGATATGATTACGCCGGGCTTCCCCAGAGAATCCACAACTTGAGGAGTGAAGTCTTTTGGTCCAACCGAAACCCCGCCCGAAGTTATCACCGCATCCGCAGAAGCCAAAGCCTGTTTTAGAGCCTGTGTCAGCTTGTCTTTTTTGTCTGGGATTATTCCCAAGTTAATCGGCTTTCCCCCGCTTTCCAGAACCGCGGCACTCAGGGTATGCGCGTTTATGTCATAGATTTTTCCGGGCGGAAGAGCTTCTCCGGGTGCCACAACCTCTGCCCCTGTGGACATAACAGCCACTCGGGGGCGCTTGTAGACAGTAACTTCTGTTAAGCCGATGGCAGCCAGAGCCCCTATTTCGCGGGAGCCCAGAACCCGACCTTTTTTTAGCACAGTTTCGTTTTTGTGGATGTCTGAGCCTGCCGCCATGATGTTCTCGCCTCTCACAACTGGGCGGCGTACCAAAACTTTGTCTCCCTGTCGGCTTGTTTGCTCCACCATAACCACGGCGTCGGCGCCTTCAGGCAGGGGCGCTCCAGTCACTATCTCAGCAGCCGACTCCTGTTCCACAGTTACAGTGGGAGGTTCGCCTATCGCCACATGCCCACAGAACCTTAGGCTGACGTGCTTGTCTTCGCTTGCGTCGAAGGTGTCGGCAGCCTTAACGGCGTACCCGTCCACTGTTGACCTGCTGAAAGACGGAATGTCTATGGGCGACACGATGTCCTGCGCCAGCACACGTTCATGAGCTTTTAAGAGGGAAACTTGTTCTTCTCCAACAGGTTTCGGAGAAAAGCTTTGGTCGAGAAGCTGTTTGGCTTCGTCAAAAGAGAGAAGTTTCCTGAACATGCTACTCCCTCACGATAGTGGAGAAAAGGTGCGCCCATACGGTTTCGCCTTCTTCCACGCCTTCACGGTTTTCTGGAATAATCACGTATCCGTTAGCCTTTGTCATGGTCGTGATTACGCCAGACCCAGTTACTCTGACTGGCTCAGCAAAAAAGCCGCCCTCACGCTCAAAGACGCGAACACGCAGAAAGACTCTTCGTCCCAGCGCACCCGCAACTCTTCTGGTCAGCTTCGCCTCGACTACGGGTCTAGCCTCGTTTATGCCCAGCAGCTTAAGAAGCGTGGGTCTAGTGAACGCCTCGAAGCCTACAGTGGCTGCCACAGGGTTTCCTGACAGCACAAAAACGGGTTTGCCTTCAAGGATTGCCAGCGCCGTCGGCATGCCCGGTCTGATGGCTACGCCGTGAACGACGATTCCAGGCTTTCCCATCTTGTTGACCACCAAGGGAACCAAATCTGGATATCCGACGCTTGTTCCTCCAGTGGTGATGACCACATCTGCCTGTTCCAGTCCTTCCCTGAGTTTGGCTGTTATCTCCTTTATGTCGTCCTTGGCTATGCCCAAGTTCAGCGGCTCTGCGCCCAGTTCCCTGCACAGGCTAGAAAAGACAAGTCTGTTAGTTTCCACAATCTTGCCCTGCTCAAGTTTTTTTCCAAGCTCCACAAGTTCGCTTCCGGTGGCTAAGATGGCGACTTTTGGTTTCCTGACAACAGGCACATCTGCTTCGCTCAAGGCAGCCAGTAAACCTAGGTGATGGGGGTTCAGCCGAGTTCCAGCCTCTATAGCAACGTTTCCCGCGGCTACATCCTCCCCCATTTTTGCGACGTTTCTGCCGGGAGTAACCGCTTGTCCAAGCTCGATTTTGCCCTCAAACTTCTTGGTGTACTCAAGCATGACCACGGCGTCGGCGCCTTCAGGAACAGGGTTTCCAGTCCACAGCTCCCTCGCCTCGTTTTCGTGGACCTTGCCGCTTGTTAGCGTGAAGATTTTGGGCTTAAAGGCTGAAACGCCGAAAGTGTCCTTTGCTTGCAGGGCGTAGCCGTCTACGGCTGAGCGGTCAAAAGGCGGCAGATTGTATTTGGCTCGGATGTCCTCTGCTGTGACGCGTCCCAGCGCTTCGCTAAGCGGGATTTGTTCAGAAGCCAATCGTTTTGGTTTCAGTTGCGCCAAAAAAGATTGAAGTGCGTCATCTACGTTTGTGAGTTTTGCGAAGCCTTTAAGCCGAGCCAAAGTAAGTCCCCACTTAAGAGCAAGAAAGTAGGCGTAAAAAACTTATCGTAAAAAATGGTGAAACCGCCGAAGATAAGGGCTAACGAATCTGGTTTATCTTTGGTTTATTGAAAAAAAGGCGTCATACAAAGGAAAACTTAAATAAACTACAGTTCACTTCCGTAGTTAGCCTAAAAGAGACGTGAATATTCAAAATGCCTAGAGAATTTCAGCACATCATAAGGTTTGCCGGAAGCGACATACAGGGAGCCCAGCCGGTAACCTACGCCCTGACAAACGTGAAGGGCATAGGAATGCAACTAGCAAACGCGATAGTAGAAAAAGCTGGAATCAACCCAGAAACAAGAATGGGTTTCATTTCCGGCGCGGATGTAGAAAAAATTGAAGATATCGTCACAAACCCCACAAAGTATGGCATACCCAAGTGGCTTCTAAATCGGCAAAAAGATTTGGAAACAGGGAAAGACATTCACCTCTTAGGCGCAGACCTAGTTTTTCAAACAAAAACTGACGTTGACCAGATGAAGCAGATACGATCATGGAAAGGCTTCCGCCACAGCTACGGACTGAAGGTCAGGGGACAAAGAACCAAAACAACGGGCAGAAAAGGAAAAGCCATAGGCGTAAAGAAGAAACAGGTGCAGCGAGGAGGCAAGTAGTAGATGGGAGATCCTAAAAAGCAGCGAAAAAAGTTTGATACGCCACGGTTCCCTTGGCAGACTGACGCGCTGGACGCGGAACTTAAACTGCTTGGTCAATACGGTTTAAGGAATAAACGGGAGATATGGCGCCACAGAACTTTGCTTTCAAAGTATCGTGGCATCGGACGTTCACTTTTGGGCATGTCAGCTGGAGAACGAAGCAAACAGGAAAAGCAGCTTATGGACAGGCTTCACAGGATAGGAATACTGCCTGAAGAAGCTGAACTGGACGACGTCTTGGACATGAGCCTAGAAGATATACTGGAGCGCAGGCTTCAAACACTTGTTTTCCATAGGGGCTTAGCCCAAT
>CAZYJH010000079.1:0-8012 GCA_964647775.1 uncultured Candidatus Bathyarchaeia archaeon | reverse complement strand
GCTAGCAGGGACACTAGGCGATATTCCGTCTCTGAGCAATGACATCTAAACACTGCAGCTAGATGTTTTCTAAAGTTTGTTTCCACAGCTCTTCAATAGCCCTTGAGACTCTGCTTTCTGGCGAATACTCCACGATGGGTTTTCCTGCAACCATAGCTTCCGTGACAATTTGGTCAAAAGGTATCTTTCCAACAATCTCCACGCCGTTGGATTTGCAAAACTTGACTATTCTGGATGTGTTGTCCTCGTTCAGATCATACTTGTTTACGCAAACAAGGGAAGGAATCTTGAAGTGATTTAGCAAACCTAGGGCACGCTCCATATCGTGGATGCCCGACAATGTTGGCTCCACCACTATTAGCCCTACATCAGCTCCGCCCACAGACGCTATCACAGGGCAGCCGATTCCAGGCGGTCCGTCATTGATTATCAGCTCGCGGTCTTCTTTTTCAGCGACCTTTTTCGCGTTCTTCCTCACTAAGCTCACAAGTTTACCCGAGTTTTCTTCTCCCGGATTCAAGAGGGCATGGGACATGGGACCATACTTGGTCTTTGAGATGAAAGCGTATCCAGAAACCCTTTTCTCAAGTTCTATTGCAGCCACTGGACAAATGTACACACAGACGCCGCAGCCCTCACATAAAACAGGGTCAATAATCAGTTTCTCTATGGCGCCGAATCTGCAGTGTTCTTCACATTTTCCGCATTGAACACACAGCTCTTTGTCCATCACAGCAACTCTGGAGGCTTTAAATTCCTGTTTCTCCAGCACCTCAGGTTTCAGTAGCAGATGCAGGTCTGGCGCATCTACGTCGCAGTCAGTTAACACAGCATTTTTGGCTAATACAGCAAGAGAAGCCGTCACACTCGTTTTTCCTGTTCCGCCCTTGCCACTTAAGACAGTAATTTCTTTGACCATCAGCTTCGCCTCTTTATCTTATCCCGAACTTCCAGAAACTTCTCTTTCCACTCAGGCATCTCCGCCACGAAGGGGACCCCACGAGAATAGAGTTCCGCAATTTTCTTGCTGAAGGGAATCTCCATCAATAGAGGAATGTTTTCTTTTTTGCAGTATTCGTAGACTTTTCTGTCTCCTAGTCCTGCACGATTTATTACAATACCCATGGGAACTCCAAGTTCCTTTAACACCTGCACAGTTATCTTTAGGTCGTGCAAACCAAAGGGAGTTGGCTCCGTCACAAGGATACAGTAGTCAGTTTTGTGGACTGAAGCAACCAAAGAACAGGCGGTGCCGGGTGGGGCATCTATTATCACGTTTTTGTTGTTTTTTATTTTGTTTTTGACTGCTCTTATTAGCGGAACAGCCATAGCCTCGCCAACATTGAGTTCGCCGTAAACAATCTCAACACCCTCTGCTTCTCCCTTCTTGAGGACGCCTATCTGCCTATCCTTTTCGGTTATCGCCTTTTTTGGACAGACTAGTGTACAGCCGCCGCAGCTGTGACATAATTCAGGAAAAACCATAACCGTCTTTGGCGCCACAAACAGCGCGTTGTAAGCACAGAACTTGGAGCATTTTCCACAGTAATTGCACAGCTCCTCTGAAACCACAGGAACCTTCGTGTATACTGGTTCTATTTCATTGATTTGCGGATGCAACAAAATGTGGGAGTTCGGTTCTTCAACGTCGCAGTCAAGCAGCTGTACGTTTTCTAGGGACAGCGCCATATTAACGGCAACAGTTGTCTTTCCTGTGCCGCCTTTTCCGCTGGCAACTGTTATGATCAATTGGCTTCCTCTTCTTTTCGGGATTACCTGTCCGTTGTGCAGCTTTTCTAGTGGTGATGGGCGTGATGACAGCCTTGTGTTAACTCTTGAAGCTCATCATTGTTGTATGCATTAACGACTTCTCTGACGGTGTTTGCCTCTGTTCTCAACACAGCAATGCCTGCATCTTGGAATATCCTCAACGCTTTAGAACCTAAACCATAAGTAACAAGCGCTTTTGGTCTTAGTTGCATGATTCTTTCAGGTGGCAGACCTACGCCGCCGAAATGTTCACTTGTGTTAGCTATCGTCCCTTGTCCTATCACATGACCCTCCTCATCTAAATCGATGATAGCGTAGAAGGGTGCCCTTCCGAAATGCTGCGAAAGCTGTGCATCGATGCCTTTCTCATCCGAGACCGGAACAACAATTCTCACATTCACTTCCATCCCACCTCCTTTTTCCTTGAAATCCTTCAGCATACTGTTTACCTTCCTCTGCCTGCCCCTCTTCCCATTCCAAAATGTCCACCAACAGTCGGATTGCCTACCTCTTGAAGTTGCCCCTTCTTGTATTTCTCAACAGCCTCTTTAACGCTGCCAGAAGCGCCTGTTACAATCTTTATTCCGGTTGCTGACAACACATTAAATGCATTGGGTCCAACATTGCCAGTTATGACAACTTTGGCGCCCATGTTCACTACGGTCTGAGCGGCTTGAATTCCGGCTCCATGCGCTGCACTAGAAGAGTCATTTGCAACGGCGTTGAATTCCATAGTCTCAGAATCAACTATTACAAAGTATGGGCATCTGCCAAATCTTGAATCCACCTCAGCATCCAGACTGCCTGAAGAGGCTGAAACACAGATTTTCATTTAGTCATTTCCCTCCTGCTTCTGTTTTGTGTCCAGTTTGCTCCGTTTTTTCTGCATCCAAAAAGTCCTCTACCTTCTTCACAATCTCTTTGAAGGATTTTGCGGCTGGCGAATCCACATGTCCACTTACGAAGGGTACGCCCTTGTCCGCTTCTTCACAGATTTTTGGGTCTATAGGAATTTGCCCCAGAAACGGGACATTCAAGTCTTCTGCCAGTCTTTTTCCTCCTCCAGCCCCAAAGATGTCTACTTTTTCACCACATTTTGGACAGGTGAAGCCACTCATGTTCTCTATTATTCCTATCACTGGGATCCCCATTTTTCTGGAGAAACTAACCGCCTTCCTTACTACATCCTCAGAAACCTCTGAAGGTATGGTGACTATGATTGTGCCATCCATTTCAGGAATGAGCTGCATGACGCTCAGAGGCTCATCGCCAGTGCCTGGAGGCGCATCGATGAACAGAAAATCAAGTTCACCCCACATAAAGTCTGACAAGAATTGCCTAATCGCCTGCATCTTCAGGGGTCCACGCCAGATAACTGGAGTTTCTTGACTTTGCACAAGAAAGTCCATGGACACAACTTTGATTCCCTCTGGCCCCGTTACAGGCAAAACGCCTAGAGGCGAAATCTGGCATTTCTGTCCCTTCACGCCAAGCAGTTTCGGTACACAAGGTCCATGTATGTCAATGTCTAGAATTCCAACACGGTCCTTGTAGCCATGCAATGAAAAAACCATTGCCAGATTTGCTGCAACGGTGCTTTTGCCCACGCCCCCCTTGCCGCTGATTACTGCAATCTTATGTTTGATGTGGCTCATATTCTTTTTGAGCTTCTGATCCTTCTCACCGAACTCTACGGTTCTTTTATTGGTGATTGTCTCTTTTTCCATATTTGTCACTCATTAACTTATTGTAGGTTGTTTACAAATCAAAACATTTAATAAAAGTTTCGTTTAGTAAATTAACTGCTGACTGAAGATGGATGCCATCGACTGGAAACTGATCAAACAACTCCGAACAGATGGAAGAAAAACCTTCAAGGAATTAGGAGAAGCAATCGGCTTCACAAGTCTGGGCGCAAAGAAAAGAGTTGAGAAACTGCTTAAAAAAAATCTCATTCACATCTCAGCCCTCGTAAACACAGATGTTCTAGACATGCGCCTTGCATTGATTCTACTTGAAATTGAAAATGCGGAAACCATGAGGAACATCATTGACAGATACAACAAATGCCCTCGCGTCATCAACTTCTTCACAACTATTGGCGGATATAACCTAATCGCCTTAGTGATGGCCGAGGACCAAACCACTCTTGAAAGCGAATCTATGGAAAAGTGCGCCTTGAGGAGCGGTGAAGGAATCAGGAGATCTGAAGTCTATCTTATAGGAAGAGTACACCATTACCCCTTCTTACCGTTAAAAGCAGATGTCTTGAAAGGAAAAAAAGATGTGACCCCCTGCGGCGTCCAATGTAAGGACTGCCCATCATTTCAGGATGAAAAATGTGTTGGATGCCCCACTTTGAGCTACTATAGAGGACCGCTTGGATTGTAAATCTATGCGTAAACCTAGGCGCATATGATTGGATATTATGAATTTCTGAGATAGAAGAAAAACCTTTAAGAATGTTGAATAAAATGTTTCTGCGGAGGCTATCCCCTCTGAACTCAGTAAGAATTTAATACTTCATTCAAAACAATGTCATAGTGAGGTTGGTGGATCATGGCTGAAATAGGATTAAGGACTAAAATGCTGGTTAAGGACGTAATGACCAGTCCCGCAGTCTCAGTCCCCGAGAACACCCCCGTTGACAAAACAGCTCAACTTATGAGCAGTGATCGACTGGGTTGCATCATCGTAACTAGCGCAGACGGAAAAGCTCTCGGCATCATAACCGAAAGCGATCTTGTGAGACGCGTTTTAGCTAAGAACCTTCTTCCACGCAAATTAACAGCTAAGGAAGTCATGTCAACGCCGTTGATTACCGTAGACCCAGATGAGTTGTTGACTGAAACGGCGAGGCGAATGAGTAAACTTGATGTCCGAAGATTGGGCGTCATTTACAAAGGAAACCTTGTGGGGATAATATCCAGCAAAGATATTCTGGCTGTGACGCCTGAGCTTCTCGAAAACATGCGCGAGAAAGCCCGCCTCGAGCGAGAAACTGAAGTGGAGGAGAGTTCAGAGCCCGCGCCGCTAGCAGGTTACTGTGAGCAGTGCGGAAGCTGGTCTGACAGCCTCGCTGATGTTGAGGGAACCTACCTCTGTGAAGAGTGCCAGATGGACCTTTAGATACGGGTATTGAGGTTATGCCTCTTTTGCTCGTTCAGGATGTAGTAGACCTAAGTTTCCTTCGGCATAGTACTTGATTCTATTCTTTAGGTTGATGGGGTGCCAGTTTGAGTAGAATTGGTGGAGGAAGACGAGAGACCTTTCGGCGCACACTACGAGAAAAAGGCTCTTTCGACTTGAAGGCTCATCCCTCTAAAAGAAAGGAGGGAGATATAATGACGATCATTAAAACCTCTGTTGTTAGCATGGCAATCACCACGCCTGTGATTGGCGGGATTCAGCTTATGGTTGAGCAGGGCTTCCGCAGGATACCCATAGTTGATCCGGGAACTAAAAGGCTTCGAGGCATAGTAACTGCTTACGATTTCATAGATTATCTCGGTGGAGGAGAAAAATTTCAGATAATCCAAAGAGACTACGCCGGCAACTTCTTCAAGGCAATAAATGAGCCAGTCAGGCACATCATGACCTCTGATGTGGTTTCTGTTTTGTCCTCCGCTAAAGTCAATGATGCCATAGACCTCATGGTAAACCATAACGTCGGATGCCTACCCATTGTCGATAAGGAAAGTCGGCTCCAGGGAATAGTGACTGAACGGGACATAATCATGATTTTCAGGGGGCTAGTAAGCGGAACAAAGGTTTCGGAGCTGATGTCAACAAAGGTTGTTGTAGCCACTCCGGAAACTTCAATTCTAGAGGCTGAACGGCTGATGGTCAAACATGGTTTCAGGCGGTTACCTATCCTTTCTGAGGGCAAAGTCGTCAGTGTAGTTACTGTTACAGATATCCTGCGTTTCTTTGGTTCAGGCAAGGTCTTTCAGAGGCTACGGTCAGGAGCCATCGATCAGGTTTTGCAGACACCCGCTATCGAAACAGCTACTGGAGATGTTGTGATGGTTGAACATGATGTTGACGCCGGTGAGGCTGCGAAGATTATGTTAGAGGAAGGCGTGGGTACCATGCCTGTGTTAGAAAACGGGAAATTTGTGGGAATGGTAACCGAACGAGATTTCTTTAAGCTCGTCGCATAATGAAAATTTATGAGGCTTAATCGCCTTTAGTTCCCTGAAGGTGCTATGCTTGCAGGTCGACACAGTCCTAAGTAATGCCCGAATCTGTATCCGAGGAGCCCTTGTTGAAGCAGGCATTGCCCTTGATGAAGGAAAAATAGTCAAAATAGCTAAAGACACAAACCTCCCTGCAGCCTCGACAAAACTGGATCTTAAAGGTCACATTGTGCTTCCGGGTCTCATTGATTGTCACGTGCACATGCGAGACCAGCAGCTAGCATACAAAGAAACCTTCTTCACAGGAACATCTGCCGCAGCAGCTGGAGGCGTAACATCGGTCATAGATATGCCCAACAACAGACCTGTTACTATGGACTCCTTTTCCCTTAAAGAACGCATGAAGCTAGCTGAAAAACAAGCGTTAGTTAATGTTGCTTTCAACTCGGCTTTTCCCAAGAGACTAGAAGAAATAGCTGAAGTCGTTAAAGCTGGGGCAGTGGGATTCAAGGCTTATCTGTCAAGCAGGATTGGAGGAATCGACGTTGACGATGACGAATTGCTGCTTGCGGCGTTTCGGGAGGCTGCGGCGCAGGGAGTGCCTGTTGCGGTGCATGCTGAAGACCGTGAAATCATTGAGGAACAGAGAAGGGAACTGGAAGCGGCGGGACGGAATGATGCAGACGCTTACGTGAAGGCTCACCCTCCTGAAGCTGAGGCTCAGTCAATACGGCGGGTTCTTCGTCTTGTAAAGAACTCTGGTGTTCACGTTCACTTCTGTCATGTGAGCTCAGCATTGGGTTTGAATGCTATTCTGATGGCTAAGAAAGAAGGTTTAGCCGTAACGTGCGAAGTTACTCCCCACAATCTGCTCTTGTCTTCTGGGCAGTATGGAATCTCTGGATTTTTTGCTCTCACTGACCCTCCCCTGAGAACACAAGAGGATGTTTCCGCACTATGGAGCGCCCTTAAGCCCGGTTTCATTGACGTGATAGCTTCGGATCATGCTCCCCACGCCTTTGAGGAGAAGAATGTTGACTCTGTTTGGGAAGCGAAACCGGGTGTACCTGGGCTTGAAACAACTCTCTCGCTTCTTTTGACTAAAGTGAATGAGGGACGCTTGTCATTGGCTGAGCTTGTGAGACTAACCGCTGAAGAGCCGGCAAAGATATTCCATTTGAGTAAGAGGGGAGTTTTGGAGGAAGGAAACTGGGCTGATCTTGTGGTGGTGGATATGAAGCATGAACATGTGATTGACTCTTCAGAGTTCTTTTCGAAAGCCAAGTATTCTCCTTTTGATGGGATGCACGTTAAAGGTAAGCCGTTAAAGACTTTTGTGAATGGGAAACTGGTTATGGATGAAGGGGAGATGGTTTCGGAGTCTGGAACTGGACATGTTGTTCGGAACAGGTTTGTTTGATGTGACGCTGAATCGTTTAGGACGATTTAATGGAAAACTTATCCAACTTTTATAGAGTTAACCTCTATATTAATTCTCTAGAAAACATTTTCTTCATAGTTTATATAATTGAGCAATGTTATACACGTCCACACGAAACTGTTACCACAATGTGATTCTCATCCGCTCCAATCAGGAGGGACTTATGAGCGGAGAACATCTATACACAACTAACAACCATCAAACAGTCTTTTGGCTCTTTTCATTGTTAGAAAAAGTTAGAGGAAAAGCGATCGCCAATCAAGTTTCTGTTTTCGTTGAACATTCACAGAGCCATGAGCCAACCTAGAATCTGTGACCGAAGTTTTCTGTTTAATCACACCGAGGTTTTCCTCAACAAATGTGGAAAAAACTGTAATTCTGCGTGTGAAATATGGGTAAGCATAGAAGTAGACTACAAATCTTAGCGAATATTCTCAAGGTTATTACTAATAATAAGAGCGCTAAGAAAACTCAAATAATGTATCAAGCATATTTGAGTTACAAGCTCCTAGTGCAATACATAAACGATGTGATAGAGGCAGGATTAGTGGTTTGCGGAGAAGAAAATTGCTATAAGCTTACGCCGAAAGGTGAGATGTTTTTGGCACGATTCAGTGAATATAACAAATCTCGGGAGAGTATTACCCAAAAATTGAATCACG
>CAZYJH010000078.1:2116-8053 GCA_964647775.1 uncultured Candidatus Bathyarchaeia archaeon | reverse complement strand
CAACGTTTGGTTGGATGAGGAATGAGTTGGGAGAAAACATTAGACCATTATGGTGGGTTGATCGAAGAACGCCTCAGAACGTTTCTTGCTGAAGCCGTGAAAGAGGCAGCAGACTATCACCCGTTCATCGAGAAGGTTTACTCTGACATTGAAGAGTTTGTGCTCCGGAAAGGCAAACGGCTGGCTTCCTGCAGCACGCTCCTAACCTACAAGGGCTACTGTGGAAAGGTTGACAAAAAAATCTTGGATGTCTGCGTCGGAATCGAGCTTTACCGCCACGCAATTCTGGTTCACGACGACATGGTTGACATGGACAACCAGAGAAGAGGCGGAAGCACATTACACAAGAAATTCACGGACAGCTACAGCCCCTACAACAGCCGATTCGGAGAAGCAACCGCCGTCTTCGCAGGCAACATGGCGTACGCCCTTGGGGAACGCGCCATAATGGACTCAGGTTTTCCAGAAAAGACCGTTAACAGAGTGCTGCTTCTTCTTTCTGAAGGGTTCCGCGCGGTTAACGAGAGCCAAATGCTTGACCTGCTTTTCGAGCACAAGGACGTGGATGTTGACGAGTGGCGTGTTATGGCAGGCAAAAGAGCCGCTTCGCTCTTCAAGGTTACGCTGCTTGCTGGCGCATTTCTAGCAAACGCTCCAGAGAAGGACCTGAAGCTGTTAGAGAAGGCAGCTGAGAACATGGGCTACTCCTTTGACATTCAAGACGACATCATCGACAGTTTCGCCCCGAAGGAAGAGTATGGCAGGTCGCCGTGCTTGGACATCTCCAAAAACAAGAAGCCTCTCCATGTCATTTATGCCTTGAATTCGGCGGACCAGACAAAATCTGAAGCCTTGAAATGTCTGCTAGGCAAGGAGTTTCTCAGCTTCGGAGAGATAGAGCTTATAAGAAAACTGCTTAGAGAAAGCGGAGGACTGGACACGGCAAAACAGGCATCAAGAGAACATGCTGAAAAGGCTAAAGCGCTCATAACCAAAACAAGCCTAAGCGGCGACGTTAAAGAGTTCTTCAGCAGCTTCATCGAATACATAGAAGAAAGCCTAAACTGGTACAAATAGAAACGGTTCGCGGCACTACATGAACAAGAAACATTTCATAAACTAGCAACTAGACAACATTTTTTGTGCGCGCAACAGTTTTGTTTGTTAGGGCTAGTTTGTGGTTTCTGGTTTGGCTAGATTTTGTTTTTCCTTTTCGAGCGATTCTGAAAAACTCCAGAATGCCACTAAAGAGAAGAAACAAACGTTGAGTATGAGCTCTATCGATGTTTCCAGCAACAGGGTGCTGGCTTGTGGGTCATACATTACCACCCATCCAGAAACGTCTGTGTCTGGGTTCCAAGTATACATCCACTTGCGACCATCCGCGTATTCACTAATGTCTGGAATTGCGCTCCACAGCTGAAAAACCACTATCAGTATGGAAATCATGCTAATGGTAAAAAGAAGCTTGTTTTGTATCTTCACCCTCTTTCCCTCTCCTTGCTTGTTGTTAATGTTCCATATACTTGAGATGTGAATAAATAATTTGCGTGAAAACGCCAAGCCCTCAGCGTATTTGCCTCAAAAACCGTAATGAAGGCAGTGAAAAGCTGAAAACCAGCCTGTTCATTGTCTCACTATATATGTTAAGGAAATTGGAATCCAGCATGATGTAATTAACTTTATATTTGTGCATGAGCATTCAGGTGTTAATCTGGTGTCGTGGATGAGCGGTGACCGCGAAATTCAAGGCTAATTCTAAACCTTTGTTAACTCAACAATATAGCCCGCTCGAGCTTGAACATGAAGTTCGTAGTTTTTGGGAAAAAAATCAGATACTCAAGAAGCTGGAAGAAACCCGAGAAAAAAACAACTGTGGCATGCTAGGTTACGTTGAGGGTCCCCCAACATTGAATGGTATTCCTCATGTTGGTCACGCCCGAGGCAGGGTAATAAAGGATTTCCGTTATCGACTGAAAACCATGCAGAACTTTTATGTTGCTTTCTGGGCTGGCTGGGATACTCAAGGCTTACCCGTTGAGCTGGAAGTGGAGAAGACTCTTGGCGCAAAAAACAAGAAGGAACTGCTGGCGCGGGTAGGCGAGGAACGTTTCGTTGAGGAATGCAAGAAAAGCATCATGAAGTACCATCGACAGTGGGTTGAAGCTGACAACATGCTGGGCATGTTCATAGACCAAGACAAAGCCTACTATACTCATCAGGAGAGATACATTGAGCGGGAGTGGCAGTATCTTAAACGGGCTTGGGAGCAGAAGCTCTTAGGCGAAGGCTACTACGTTGTTGCTTACTGTCCTCACTGTCAAACGTCCCTCAGCAATGCGGAAGTGGGTCTCGGATACAAAGAGGTTGAAGACCCTTCAATCCACTTCAAGTTCAGGGTAAACGGAACCGAAAATGAGTACTTTATTGTCTGGACCACCATGCCCTTCACGCTAGTCACGGACATGATCATAGGAGTCAACCCCAAAGAGGAATACGCCAGAGTCAAAGTCGGCAACGAAGTGTGGATTCTTGCTAGGGCACGCGTCGAACCGATAATGGAAGAACTGGAAATAGCTGATTACAAAGTTCTCAAAATTATGAAAGGAAAGGAGCTTGTGGGCACAAAATACGAGTACCCCTTCAAGGACTTGATTCCCAAACAGGCAGAACTTGACCAAGTCCCGCTGATACACACAGTAGTGGATGAAGACTTCGTGGACGTCACCACAGCAACGGGCATAGTCCATCTGGCACCAGCAAACGGCGAAGACGACTTCTTAGCTTCCCAGAAACGCAAGCTACCCATGTTTGCCCCCTTCGATGAACAGGCAATGTTCACTGAGGACGCAGGCAAGTTTGCCGGTTTCTTTGTCAGGAAAACAGACAGCATGGTTATAGAGGAACTTGAAAACAGGGGGCTGCTGCTTAAAGTAAAGACCATAAAGCATGAGTATCCGACCTGCTGGAGGTCCCACCATAAACTTGTGTGGTTGGCTCGCAGAGAATACTTCATGTGGACAGACAAAATAAACGGCAAAGTCATGGAAGCTGCACACAAGGTAAAATACTTCTTTGACAGCCCAAAAAACAGGTTCATTGCCTTCCTAAAAGAAGGAAAACGTTGGTGCATCTCAAGAGACAGAATCTGGGGCTCACCTTTGCCCATCTGGGTCTGCGAAAAGTGCGGAGCCAAAACGTTGGTGGCAACCAAAAAAGAGCTGATTGAGAAAGCCGTGGAGCTGCCAAGCAAAGACTTTGAGCTTCACAAACCTTGGATAGACCGTGTGATACTGAAATGTGACAGTTGCGGCGGCAGAATGCTACGTGAACATTTTGTTTTGGATGTCTGGCACAACAGCGGCGCCTCGCCGTACGCAAGATTCACGGATGAAGAGTTCAGCAAGTTGGTTCCCGTGAACTTTTTGACTGAAGCTGTGGACCAGACTCGAGGCTGGGCAAACTCGCTTCTCCTAGAGCATGTCATATTAACGGGAAAACCCGTGGCTCCTTACGAGGAGTTTCTGTTTCAGGGCTTTGTTTTGGATGCTAAAGGCAGAAAGATGAGCAAGAGCCTCGGAAACGTGCTGGAAATCAACAAGCTGCTGCAGGAACGCTCAGCAGACATCACCCGTTTCTACTTCCTGTGGAAATGCTCGCCTATCGACTCGATGAACTTTGACCCGAAAGAGCTGAAGGGACGACCATACCAAGTAATGAGCACGCTTTATCATATGCACAACTTTTTCATGCAAAACGCCGAATACGACAACTTCAACCCAGAAAAGCACACACTCAAATGGGCAACCGAACAGGCTGTTCTGACCGCCCCCGACAGGTGGCTCCTATCCAAACTGCAGGGACTCGTAAGAGAGTTCACTGAAAAAGCGGAGGAATGCGAATTCAATTTCGCGTTATCCACGCTGGAAGACTTTATCGTCAACGTTCTGAGCCGCGAGTACGTCCCCATGATCAGAAAAGACCTGTGGAGCGACGACCCGGAAACACTGAACCGCAGACTAGCAGTCTACGCGACCCTCTGGTACACACTGAAAACGCTGGTTCTGCTCTCTAACCCAATCACCCCCTTCATAAGCGAAGCCCTGTACCAAGCAGTCTACAAGAAACTGGACGATTCCCTCCCTGAAACAGTGAATCTGGACAGCTGGCCCACACCAGACCCGGACCTAGAAGATGCTGCCTTAGAAGAAGAATTCGATGTTCTGCTAACGACTCTTCCTGTTGTGTATTCTGCCCGGCAAGATGCCCAGCTGAAACGCCGTTGGCCCTTAGCAAAAACAGTAGTCATAGCACCCAAAAAGGCTCAGAAAGCCCTGAAGAAGCTGGAGGAACTGTTTCTTGAACTCGCGAACATAAAGGCGGTTGAGTACGCAGATGAGCTCCCTGAAGTTGACTCTGAACGGTGGGCGCTGGCTTCTGAGGGTGAACTGCAGGTTTTGCTTGACAGAACCCGTGACGATGCCCTTGAGGGAGAAGGTCTTATGCGGGACATAGCCCGCCGAGTGCAGGCGCTCAGGAAAGACCTAGGATTTTCGCCAACAGACATAGTTGAGGCGGTTCATGTTGCAGAACTAGAACCTCAAGACATAGAATTGCTGAAGCCGTACGTGACTGAGATGGAGGGGCTTGTAAGAGCCAAAACGGTTCATGTTCACGGGGAACAGGTTAAGGTCGATGCTGAGTGGCATGAAAGCAAGCTGGACAAAAAGAAAGTGTACGTTGCCGTCCTGTAGAAACTGATGCGATGAATCACTAGATTCTGTCACCGGATGCCTAAACATATTAAGTTTTGATACCACCTATTCTAAGAGCAGCGAGAAAGAACAGTCAACTCGAGGAGATTTGGTAACCTTGGATGAACCCAAGTTCGGCGTTTTTCTTCCCTTTTACGCTTTCAGAAACACAAAAACAGGTTCACTATTCAATCTTATTCGTGGCATCGCCCAAGAATGTGAACGGTTAGGATACTATTCGGTTTTGTTGGATGACCATCTGATGCTCAACAGAATGCCGATTCTCGAGTGCTGGACAACCCTTTCAGCACTCTCCTCAGCAACCGAAAGGATACGGCTGGGCACCATGGTGACATGCAACTCCTTCAGGAACCCTGCGTTGCTCGCAAAAATGGCTGCAACCGTCGACAACATCTCAGATGGACGGCTGGAGCTGGCAGTTGGGGCAGGAGTCCAGAAGAACGAGCATAACGCGTACGGATTTCCTTTCCTGTCATCGAGGGCTAGGATAGAACGTTTGGATGAGGCTGTGGAAATCATAAAGAAGTTGTGGACAGAGGAGAAGGCAAGCTACAGCGGAAAACATTACACGATAAGGGACGCTGTTTGTGAGCCTAAGCCTGTGCAGAAGCCGCATCCACCAATAACCATAGGTGGTGGAGGAGAAAAACTGACTTTAAGAGTAACTGCCAGACACGCGGACAGGTACGACTTGGGATACCTTCCTTCAGTAGAGGAGTATAAGCGTAAGATGAAGGTTCTGGAAAAACACTGTGACGTAGTGGGCAGAAGCTTCGATGAGATCGAGAAGTCATGCTGGCCTGCAGGACAAATATTCATTGGAGAGGACAGAAAAGAACTGAAAAAGAGGGTGCTGCAGTGGTTGCCGAAAGGTGTTTCTCTGAAAGCTTTTATGCAAACAAGCTTTGTGGGCACTCCCGAAGATTTCATCGAACAACTGCAACCGTACATGAATATGGGTGTAACACACTTTATGCTGTTTTTCGGTGACCTTCCTGACCTGACTGGGGTAAAAATCTTCGCAGACAACGTTGTTCAGAAACTCTGCAAATCTGAATGACATAGCTTATCCGAAATGCAACTCTGTTTGTTGCATATTCTAGGTTGATGCCTAAACGGCTAATCACATTGGAACCACTGACAGTATAAAGACTGCAAGGAG
>CAZYJH010000078.1:0-2106 GCA_964647775.1 uncultured Candidatus Bathyarchaeia archaeon | reverse complement strand
AATGGCGCCGACTTTTCTGCTGTTTGTGAGCTTAGAAACGTCATCGAGGGGACCTGGATGTTTAGCGGCAGATAAGAAGAGAGCTAAGATAGCCATTGTCCACCATCCGATGAGCACCAACAAAATGATGCCTGCGTATGAAATCATTTGGTGCGCTTTTTCTCCCATTACGCTACGGGCGACGTGACCGCCATCAAACATGCCTGAGGGAACCAAGTTAAGCATAGTCACGACCATGCCGACCCAACCTGCGAAGGCAACCGGATGCAGCTGTATCGCATCTCCTACCCCGCTGGGCGGAAACAATCGTATGATGATCTGGAACAGAAGCGGCACCGAAATGTAGGTTGCATTGGGGTCTGGGGTAACATATGTGGACAGATGAATTCCGATGATGGCTACTATTGCCGCAATTATGAAGCCGGTTATGGGTCCTGTGAAGCCTATGTCAAAAAGGGCGTCCCTGTTTGGCGGAATAGCCTTCTGCCTGATAACGGCTCCGAAGGTGCCAATACCAAAAGGTGGTGGGGGACTTGGAATAAAATATGGGTAAGTGGCGTCCACATCATGTTTATCTGCGAGCAGTTTGTGTCCCATTTCATGGGAACCCAGTATAGCCATAATCGCGCCGGTGAAAAGTAGGGCGCCTGTAATTTCAGTGTCTGACAGGATGTATCCGGAGACGAAAACGGTTCCCAAGGTCGCAAAAAACAACGCTACATTTATGATGTTTCGGCTGGGTTTTACGGGAGGTTTCGCCATAACCCGGAGAATAACGCTTTCTTCGTTCTTTCTGAGAATTGGAATAAGTTCCATAGGTTCCAGATTTTGCATAAGCCTCAGGAATGCTTCTTTCGAGTCTTCTCTGTGTCTTATGTAGAATGTTGGGATATCATGGTCAACGAAGCTTTCTTGCACATCAAACTCTGCTTCAACCCTTGCCTGAATTTGTTCAAAAGTAGGCACGCCGACAGAATCAGCGACGTGATCGTCTGAAAACGCGCAGCACATGTTGACCTCATATTGAAGCCGATTCGAAGTATTAGAATGTTATGTAACCCCGTTCAGTTCCCATTTTTGTGGCCAGATGTTAAGTGACTGTGAACTTTTTCCATTTTTTTGGTTTTAGCCTCTCTTTTTTGGTGGTTTGTGGTGTTCTAGAAACCACAAAATCTTTATAACAGCGTTATAGAATCGTGTAGGGAAAGTAAACAGTGAGGCAAATGATCGTAGACAACATCCTCGACTTGATCGGAAACACTCCGATGGTGCAAATAAACCATCTGAATCCAAACCCCAAACTCAAGATGCTGCTGAAACTTGAAAAATTCAATCCAGGCGGCTCAGTCAAAGACCGCGTAACCAAATACATGATCGAAGACGCAGAAAAGAGCGGAAAACTAAAGAAGGGAATGACGGTCATCGAACCCACCAGCGGGAACACCGGCATCGGACTTGCCTTGATTTGCCGCGTGAAAGGATACGAACTTGATCTTGTAATGCCTGACACAATGACAAGAGAGAGACGCCAGATACTGTTAGCCTTAGGCGCCAAAGTCATTCTCAGCGAAGGCGCAAAGGGAATGGATGGAGCACAAGACCTTGCCCACGAGATTGCCAGCCAGAACCCCAAAAAATATTTTACACCTAACCAGTTCGCAAATCCAGCCAACGTTCTCGCCCACTACGAAACCACAGCCGAAGAAATATGGAGAGATACAAAAGGCAAAATCACGCATTTTGTGGCGGGAATTGGCACTGGCGGTACATTAATGGGCGTGTCATGTAGGCTAAAAGAACTTAACCCTGATCTTCAGGTGATTGCTGTACAGCCTGAAGCCGGCACAGCGATTCAAGGGCTAAAGAATCTGGAGACCCAGTATGTTCCGGCTATATGGAAACCTGAACTGGTAGATGAAATATACACGGCGTCTCCAAAGGTTGCTGAGGAGTCGGCGAGACTTTTGGCGCTTCAAGAAGGCTTGTTCGTGGGACCAAGCTCAGGCGCCATTTTTCACATAGCCAGACAGAAAGCGAAAGAAATCAAAGAAGGAATGATGGTCGCGATAGCTCCTGATGGCGGAGAACAATATCTCAGCACATCCC
>CAZYJH010000077.1:0-8070 GCA_964647775.1 uncultured Candidatus Bathyarchaeia archaeon | reverse complement strand
AGAAAATTTTTGACCTGAACCTCAAGTTCATCAGCGGACCCCTAATACGGGAACTAGTAAACAATATCCTATTAACTAAATCCGCGCAGAAACCCGAGTTCGCCCTTTACCGGAACGTTTTGACCCGAGTAGGCGCACCCGTCTACGACGCCTATATGATGGATCTGGGACAGGGCTTCAAGGCGAAGGAAAATGCGAATCTTCAACCTAACCCCGAGACCTCCCACAAAAGGAAGGCAGACTGGGTTTCAGAGGAAGAATATCTGTTGCTGATGCCTCCGAACGTCGCTGATGCCCATCTGTCAGGTGACATCCACATACATGACCTAGAGTATTTCGGAACTAGACCTTTCTGTCAAGATTGGGACCTCCGATATTTCCTCTATTACGGGTTGATGCCTGATGGGCTGGGCACAAGAACAAGCATCGCTGGCCCAGCTAAGCATCCGGAGGTGGCGGTTCTGCACACAGCCAAGATACTGGCTTCTGCCCAGACCAACTTTGCCGGCGGCGAAGGCTTCTACAATTTCCTAGTTTTCCTTGCCCCATACGTTAGAGGTTTGAGCTACGAGCGGGTCCGGCAGCTTATGCAGATGATGTTCTTCGAGTACACCCAAGCCTACGTGGCTAGAGGCGGACAGCTGGTCTTCAGTAACATTCAGGTGCAGCCGGGAGTTCCTGATCTGTGGAAAAACGTTCCCATTGTAATGCATGGACATGTTGGACCGGACGTTTACGGAACTTATGAGGATGAAGTTCGAACCCTGTTCCGAGCCCTTTACGATGTGGCTGGTAAAGGCGATTACTGGGGAAAGCCCTTCAACTTTCCGAAACTTGAGAACTCGATTACTCCAGAGTTTTTCAAGCCTGAATATGACGATGAGTGGCTTGATGTCCACAAGGTTGTAGCCAAGTTTGGGTTGCCCTACTTCGACAATATGATGCCTGCTTACAGGGGCTACGGCAAAGGGGTCTCCTGTTACCAGTGTTGCGCATACTGTTTTGTTGAAACTCCTGAAGACAGCGAAGACTTCTATGAGAAACTCAACTTCGACAACGGAAAACATTTCACCATGGGAAGCTGGCAAGTTTCAAGTATGAACCTTCCAAGAATGGCTTACACTGCCAACGGAGATGACGATAAGCTCTTCGAGGAGAGCCGCAGACTGATGGATTTATCTCTTGAAGTGTTCGAAGCAAAAAAGAAATGGATGGACCGTGCTATTAAGAACGAACGGATACCCTTTGCTACCCAACGACCTTTAGATCCACGAACTGGCGAAAAGGGAACCCAAGCTGTGGATTTTGATCAACTAAGCTTCACGATCGGGTTTGTGGGCGGAAACGAGATGGCTCAGTATCACACTGGTTATCAACTGCACGAAAATCCTGAAGCAGTCAAGATTCTGATCAAGCTGATTCTGGAGATGCAGAAATACAAGAAAGTGCTAGAGCAGAAGAGCGGCTACAAAATCTCTCTAGCTAGAACACCGGCTGAGTCCACAGCCCAGACATTCGCCATTGCTGACCTCATCACGGACCGTTATCGGAGCAGGGCAGAGAAGCTTGTTAAGGGAGATATGGAGCAAGCCAAGTTTATGCTAACTAACAGGAAGAAAGATGTTCCCGTCTATTACACCAACGGAACCCACGTGGATGTGAAGGCTAATGTGGGGCTGTTTGATCGCATAGATATTGAGCAGAAGTTCTTCCCACTACTGAACGGAGGAAACATGCTCCATGTGTGGCTGGGAGACGCCAATCCGGACCCTGAAGCGCTATATAACATGACCAAGAGAATCGCCACTAAAAGCAACGTAGGTTACTACGCCTACACCAAGGACCTGACCGTCTGCAGCGGATGCGGAAAAGTCACCTCACCCATCTTTGAGCACTGCCCATACTGCGGCTCCAACAAAGTGGAATGGTGGTCCAGAGTAACAGGCTACTATCAGGCAGTATCTGGCTGGAACAGCGGCAAAAAACAGGAACTCATGGACAGATACAGAACAGGAATGTAAAAACCTGTGGCAAACGTTACTGAGAAACACGAAATCTCCCCAAAGCTGCCCTCTTTTACCCCATGTACAGTAAATTTAAAATAGCGGCTGAATAAATCATAGCGCAGAATTCTCTGAGTTCTATTTGAGGTGTCAAAACAGCAAAATGGCAAAGGCCAAAAGTAACGGAACCTGCAAAGATATATCCCTCAGACTGTCTGATTTGCGTCCAAGCAGCTGGAGTGACAATCGCGAACGCCAACTGAAACTTAAACGACAGTCCTGGCAGGTCATGGTGGGCAACACAATATTTCTTGAAGCCAGAAACTTGGCTCCTATTCTGGGCTGTGAACGTGTCTACCTGAAGTTTGAGGGCAGCAACCCCACTGGAACCCAGAAAGACCGCATAGCCATGGTGCTTGCTGATCAGGCAGTCACGTCAGGTCATGAAGCAATTGCATCCGCGACCTGTGGCAACTTTGGTGTGGCTGTCGCCTACGCTGCACGGCATTACGATTTGGATGCCAACATCTACATCCCCAAAAAATATGAAGTGCCAAAGGATCGGCTGAAACGCATAGAAAACTTTGGGGCAAAGTTGCATTTTGTTGACGGCTACTACGAGGATGCAGTGACTTACTCTAGCCAGCAGGCAATAGAGAATCACTGGTTTGATGCCAATCCTGGAGTAAACGAGGTTCCGGAGCTGTCTTTAGCCGCCTATGGAGAAATTTCGTTCGAGATTTACCGCGACTTGAGGCGGGTTCCCAACTACATTTTCTGTCCTGTTGGAAACGGCACCTCTCTTGCGGGCATCTACGCGGGATTCAAAAAGTTGTATCTGTCTGGCAAGACCATGACTGTTCCGAAGATGGTTGCTACCAGCACACGGCGAGGCAATCCCATCATAAAGTGCTTCAAGGAAAACAAACGGATAATAAATGACCTGAAGCCTGAAGAAATCAAAGAAAGCAAAATCAATGAGCCGCTGATCAACTGGCACTCCTTCGATGGGCAGATTGCCTTAGACGCAATTTATGAGTCTGGGGGCTTCGCGGAATATGCTTCAGACACAAAAATGATGGAGTTCTCAAAGCTGATCCGCTCAGAAGAAGGGCTGAGTGTTCTTCCTGCAGCCGCCAGCACCTTGGCTGTTATGCAAACTCTTGGCAGAGACGGCTTCATCGTGAAAGGAACTTTTGTGGCTGTTCTGACTGGCAGAGACTTCGACTAAACCATCCATCTGTTATAGTCTATGTTTCATGATTACGTCTCCTTTTTTAGAAGTGGAGACTGTCTCGAATCCATGTTGTGCATAGAACTGCTGCAACGGAAAACCTTTCTCATCCTTTACTTCCGTGTCCAAGACTATTGAATGGAACTTTTTTGTTTTTGCCCACCTAATCAGTAATTTCATGACAATATTTCCGATGCCTTCGCCTCTGCGTTTCACTGCAAAAGTGTCCAGATAGAATGCTTTTTTCTGTTCGTCCAGACTCGAGTAGCCAAAAAGAAGAATTTGAGGCTGTCCATCCACTGTGAAGAACCAGAAAACCAGTTCCGGATTTTGCAGAGCCTTCGTTACTTCCTCAAATGAGTAATGTAGCTCCTGCCTGAAGCCAGTCTTCTCCATGCTGTGAAACCACTCAAAGTAATGTTTGTTCCATTCTGCAGGAAAAACCAGCTCCAGCTCTCCCTCAAAGATGAAGGCTAACTCATCTATGAGAACTTGCCAAAGCGGGTTACTTCTTTCTGGCTGAACCAATTTAGTTTTAGTCACGCTATCCTTTTCTCCAAGAATGACTGTTGCTGAGCCTGCTTTTCTGCTCTTCTATAGCTTCATTCCATAGCGGCTGCATGCGGATTCGAGAAGTCTGCGGACAAGCATATCGTAGCTGTAGTCCGTCTTCATTGCCATGTATGGATAGAAGGACAGATCGTTTTCTTCAGTGTCGAAGTCCATTCCCGGCAACGGATTAATTTCTAGGAAAAACAGTTTCCCTTCCTTGGTCATGCGAAAGTCGATTCTCGCAAAATCCTTAGCCTCCAACGCATACCAGATGTCCACTGAAGTCTGTTCAAGCGTTTTCTGTAATTTTTCTGGGATTCTGGCGGGGCAAACGTAGTTGTCCAGCGAGTCTAGCACGGTTTTGGCTAGTTGCCCATATACGCCGCCCACTTCAGGGAACTTGGAGAAGTCGATCTCCAGAATCGAAAGAACCTCCGGATCTTGTCTTGGTCGTCCCAAGAGTCCGGTGCTGAATTCTCTGCCCTCAATAAACTGTTCAACCAGTATCGGCTGCTGATACTCCGTTAGCATCTGCTTCAGTTTCGTGTGCAGTTGGGTTTTGTTGTGTACAAGGTTTTCTTCGGTGATGCCGATTGAGGAGCCTTCTTCGTTGGGTTTCAGTATGTACGGGAAGCCTCCGCTGATTTTCTGTGCCTCTTGAAGGTTTTGGCATACAAAAAAGTTTGGCGTCGAAATGCCATGATAGGAGAGAACTTTTTTTGTCCATGCCTTGTTTAGGCAAATCGCGGTGGTCAGCACGTTGGAGCCAACGTAGGGTATTTCAAGCATTTCAAGTATGGCGGGCACATGCGATTCGCGGCTGTCGCCCCGTAGCCCCTCTGCCCTGTTGAAGACAAGGTCTGGTTTCGCCTTTTTGATGTTTTCAGCAAAGCCTTCGTCAGCCTCAACAAAGACGTACTCGTGTCCAGCGGCTTCAATGCCATGCTTTATCAACTCGATAGTATGTGGGGGATCATACTCGACCTCGAATTCATTTTCTGCGCGTCGAGTATTCAAAACCAACGCTATCCGCATAGGATATTATCCCGCCTGAAGAACGAATCCGACATATAGCTCCCAGTCTTTGAGTTTGTTCTGTTAAATCTGGAATGAAGCCAGTTCCTCTTTATAAATTGAATTCACGCTGTTTCGCAGTTCTTTGGGCACAGATATCGCGGTGTGGAGGGTGCAGAAGGTTTTCCGCAGCTCTTCTTCCCTGTCTTTTGCCTCCTGAAGCAGCGGGCTTGCCTTAAACTCCTCAACTAATCCTCCTTTTGCGCCTTTTTTGGCTGCAAGATAGAAGGCGAAGAGCTGCTCGTCCCTGCCTACCTTGGTGTGGGCGTACGTCATCGTGATCGCTTTTCCGCCAAACAATGTGAAGAACCGTTTATACTCCTTTTCAAGCATGTTCACGCGCAACCCAATCTTCTTTGGGTCGATTCCGCTTCCGACGCACATTAGGTACATTTTGGCGCAGATGCTGCAGTTGTGGCACCAGTGATAGTCTCGTCCAGCCTCGGTTTCGGTGAAGCAGCTCATCTGATACTTCGCATACTCGGGGTACCTGTGCGGCAGAATGTACTGGATTATCATGTCCATGAGCGGCTCTATCAGGCTTCCAGTGTTGACTGAGCGCCCCGAGAATGTCCGCGTGATTTGGTTAATATGCACGGTCCAGCGGTGAGACTGGTCATAGCAGGGATGAACTGTCCATCTGCCCTCGGCGTCCATGTAGGTTGCGGCTGCGGTTTGCTCGTTTCCGAACAGCAGATACCGTGCTTTGAGGGCATAGGCGAAGGGTATCATCTCCAACGCATACTCTGTTGTTTGCAGTCCCCAGCCCATCTCTGTGAAGGGCACCCCCAGATGCGGGTAGTCCCTGAACTTTCCTGTTTCATGCCTCAATATTTTCAATTGTTTGCCGAACTCGTTTTTGAAGCGCCGCGCCAGCTCAGTTTTGTGTTTCTGCTCGTAGGTCATGCTCTGCTCTACAATGTAGACCATTTCTGGGTCAAGCCCGATTTCGTCTGCCACTGCGTAGGTGAGGAGGCTGTCCTTTCCGAAGCTTGTTCCAACAAGGGCACCATGCGGCGAATCCACAGGCCGTCTGGAGGGGTACATTATGTCCGGGTCCAGAAACTCGTAGTCTGTGTTGAAGAATTTTCTTACTGTCTCGTCGGTGCTGGTGCCGTCAACCTCTGTGCAGGATGGTATGTCCTTCAGGAAGTTTTGGACAAAGTAGGGCTCCAGTAATGGGCACCCTGAATGATAGACGATGCCGGGTGCGTCCAGCACAAGCGGCAGATGCATGGTGGTGGCGACTGCAAGATTGTCTTTCAGTGCTATTCTGGTTTCTTTGGGTGTTGCCTCCCAAACATGCGCAGGATACACTATCGGATGGGATTCCTCGCGAAAACGAATGTCCACCCCAGTGTCAGTGACCACTGAATGAATATGTAACGGCTCCATGGTAAAAGAATTTGGCGAAACTCACATTAATAACTGTGCATGCAGTGTTGGTCTAAATGTCAGTAACCCGTTAGCTGTTGCTGTGGACCCGCTATCACTTGGAGAATATTTCGAATGTCTTTTGTTTTGATTCTTTCAAGTTTGGCTTTCAGGTCTGCTAGCACATTATTCATTCCCTTTGAATCTGTAGCAAAGATTAAATCATAAAGCCGATGGTTCAATTCATCAACGACAGGCATATTGTCAACGACTTTTCGATAACCCGCAATCTTATTCATGTAATGTTTGATAAGATCGTCTGAATTGGGATTGATTTCACACCATGAATCATCACCAAAGAAGTCGGTAAGTGCCCTTTCCGACCAATCTATGTTTGCATTACGGATAATCCCTGATGTCGGAAAATTGAGTATAATATCGCCTTTACCATGGACTAATAATTTCTGGAGTGTAGTCCACTTTAGATCTATTCCTTCAGGGTCAATAAACGCTAGATAACAATTTCTGTCACTAGGGCAAAACTCTTCCAGAATATGTTCTAGTTTTTGGTTACAGTCAGAATTGAAGATTTTAGGGCAACAAGTTTCATAACGTTGTGCCGCGATAGACGACCGTTTTTCCAATGCATTCTTGCGATCCTCATTTACCTCAAAACAGATGAACTGATCGAATTTTTTATCTGGCAATGTTGAACAAATGGCAACCAGAGGTGATCCAGCAAAAAAGACAGAATCAGCTTTAACTAATCCCGATCCAGCAAAAAGGTCAATATAATAAAAAGATTTGAAATATTTACTTGCTATCTGCAAGAAAGGCCAAATCAAATACATTAATGCAATTTCTTTTTTAAGTGACCAGAAACCATATTCAGGCTCGATAATCTGACCAGGACATTGTTCAGACACTACTTCGGTCATTTCTAAAATCCGTTTTGATTTATCTAATAGCCACTCGCCTGTCGGAATGCGAGACCGTTTAGGCATTCAATCCCCCTCGTCTCCCTCATTATTGAATTTTTAATTCTTACGTTCCAGTTTCAAACCAAGCTGGTCTTATTGTTTTTTTGATAACCAATGTGTTCTCAGATATTCCTTTAATCATGTTTAATGTCTTGCTCATTATTGGTTCAGCTAGTCTGTTGTAATAATTGTCGTATCCAACATAAACCAAGAATGGAAAAACATCTTCAATCCATGCACTAAACGTTTCAAGATCAAAATCTAAAATCGGTTCAATAGAGACAAATTTCTTGTCCCATTCCAAGTCTCTCATTGCAATATATCGTCTACTTGGTGGGGGCGCTCCAGATAACTCGTGAGTCTGCAGTATTTGATCGTTATTTGTTTCGATAGTAGCTCCCAATATCGCATTTTCTGGCATTTCGAATAGAAACTCGTTATATCGGAAGGGATTCTTGGTAAGAAATAGAAAAGAAGCATCAGGAAAACGCCTTACGTGATCAAGTACCTTCCGTATCCAATCGCTCGGCATAAAGTCTCCAAAGAGGTCTCCCATGTCTGAGACAAAAATGAAGTCACCTTTCTTGAATCTAGAGCGGAACTCACCTTCGTTTAGCATTGGTTCGAAACCGTGGATATACCTGTGACTGTTCTTGAGTTTCGTGGTGGCGAGTGCTCTTGCCCAACAATACTTGCAGTTATATCGACAACCAGTTACTGGGTTCCATGTTCCTGTAACTAGGCTAAACATCTTTCCTTTACACTTGAAATTTTTGTTATTCAAAATGTCCTCAAGAATATTTTTGATTAGGGATAAGTTGCGATTTTTGCGTAATAATGAATGGTAATCCTC
>CAZYJH010000076.1:0-8179 GCA_964647775.1 uncultured Candidatus Bathyarchaeia archaeon | reverse complement strand
GCATAAACACTCTTGTTGACGCCTACAACCTTGCCTCCATCAAAAGCAGAATCGCCCTAGCAACCTTTGACGCAGACAGACTAGAGGGAGACCTTCTGATGAGGTTCGCGGATAAGGGCGAACAGTTTAGTGGAATTGGAATGGAGAAACCCCTGATTTTGAAGGGGAGAGAAATCGTGGTCTCTGACAGGGATGAGCTGGTGGCTATCTACCCATATAGGGACGCTGACAACACGAAAGTAACTGAGAAAACAGAAAACATCATGATGCTGGTTTGTGGAGTCCCCGGCATACCAAAGCCTGACCTAGAAAATGCTTCCCAAGTGGCGCTGGAGTACATAACACGTTTCTGTGATGGAGAAAAAGGAGTCTAGTCCTGTCTCGCTGCATTAGTTTCTGTCTCAGGCTCCTGTTTAAGTAAAACATTTATAGTATCATTGTGTGTAGTATCTCCATCCAGTTCCAGGTTATAGAGACGTATGACTGAAGAAACCAAGACACCAACAGAAGAAGCAAAAACTGAAGAAGTAACAAAATTACTGATTGACGATCCATCTGATTTTAAATTCCACGCAGCCTACATGGCCTATTCTGAGACATGGGACAAAATCTCTTCCCCAGACACTAAAAACGAATTGAATGGCATCCTGACAGCTCTGTCTAAGGAGGAAGTGAGCTACTCAAACTTCTACAGAACATTGGACGATTACAGAAGGCAGGGCTCCAAGCACTACGAGTATTCCAGAGACCGCATAGAGACGCAGAGAAAAAGAGACTGGAGACAGGAACGGAACAAACAAGAACGCAACTCAAGGTACAAAGGAAGACGCTAAAGAGTTTCTGCCCCTCTGAGTTAACGTTTCTAACGGTTTTTAGCGCAGATGTGAGCCGTGAACGTGAAGTTTTTTGCAGGTTTTTTCTAGTCAAAGAAATTTGACTAAAAACCCGTAGTGCATCATTGAGTTAGTCAAGAAATCTTTACAAAAATGCTTTTATGAATACCCAGCGCCGAAATGAGTAGTTAGAGGCGCTAACATTGAAAAAATATGTTACAAGATTGGCGCTTTCACTCATTTTCATCTCGTTACTCATTCCAGTCCTTAGTTTTTCGCCCATACCAGAAGTCAAGGCTGCAGAGCAAGTTTTTTTCGAAGACAACTTTGAAAACTACACAGTTGGAGACTTTCCCTCCAGCGGCGGCTGGCAACTATGGTACAACGGAATGGGAACTGACCATCAGGCTATTGTAAACAATTTTTCGTTTTCTCCAAGCAAGTCGTTGAAGCTTCTGGGCTTGGATTTCTGGGCTGGCTTCGCAGCCAAAGGTTTCACGTCCACTTCCTCTAGGATAGGCTTTGAGGTGGCGGTTAGGGTTGAAGAAACCAATGGACAAGGCAGAGACAACGCCAGAGTAGCCTTCACCACAAAATTGAGTGACTGCATCTCCTGCGAGTATGCGCCGGTCACGTTTCAGGACAGCGGAGTGATAGTTTCTGGCGGTCAGGTTCTGCAGTCCTACGTTGCCGACACGTGGTACAAAATCAAGCTGGTCATGGACAGAGCGGACGACACGTACTCTGTTTGGGTTGACGGCGAATTGAAGGGCGAAAACTTGACGGTGACAACCACCTCAGGTCCCATAGCAGATTATCCCTCCTCTGAAATCGAAGCGTTTTCGGTCAGCCAATGCTACAACAGCGTCACAGCATATTTTGACGACGTGAAAGTTTTTTCCAGCTATGAATCACATCCCACACTGGAATTGGTTCCAAACACTGGAATAGCAACAACCACCATTGTGGGCTCCGGGTTCGCGCCTGACTCACAAATCTCTGTCATGTGGGATGGCATCCCGATTCCTACTGTTCCAAGTCAGGTGATTACTGACAGCAGCGGAAGCTTCACGTGTATCGTAAGTGTGCTGAACCAAACCGACGGAGCCTACACCATAGGAGCCGTTGACGAAACAGGAAACGAAGCAGCCGCAACATTCACAGTCACCATAGCGTCACAACCGCAGGCACAAAGCGCAGTTCCAGACGATTACATGACGATACAGGAGGCTATAGACCATGCACAAGAAGGAGACACCATTGTTGTCAAAGCGGGAACATACTACGAGAACGTGGTTGTGAACAAACCATTAACAATTAAATCTCAGAGTGGAGCCGAAAACACGGTTGTTTGTGCCGCAGACCCAACGAAAAATGTTTTTGAAATAAAAGCAGACAACGTCGAAGTCACTGGCTTCACAATAAAAGACAGCGCCAACAGAACAATCTCAGGAGACCCGTTCAACCCAAGCAGTTACGTTGACGCCTGCGGAATCTACGTTGGCTCCTGCACAGGCACCAAAATCACAGGAAACATTGTCGAAAACAACTTTGAGGGCATCGTATTCGCAGACTGTTCAGACATTCTTGTTTCCGAAAACCAAGTAACAGGAAACATTCACGAGGGCATCAGAATCGTGTATTCCTCGTCTGCAACTCTCAGCAAAAACAGCATAATCGGCGGTCAATCCTCTGGATTCTTCAGTGCGACGGGTCTAGTGGTTTTCCATTGCTCAGACAGCAGCGTTACAGAAAACAGGATAGCTGGAAACGACAATGGTGCGGTGATTTCGAATTCTCAGCGCATAAACTTTTCCAGCAATAACGTAACAGACAATCAGTTCCATGGCTTAAACATAGTCGGTGGCAGTGGCAACAAAGTTTTCGGAAACATCATGAGAGGCAACACATACGGAATCTGTCCCAGCGGCGCCTCAAACACCCAAATTTACGACAACATTCTACAAGAAAACGAGGCGGGCATAGCCTGCTACGGCGCTTCAAACAATTTTGTTTACCATAACAGCTTCATCAACAATTTACGTCAAGTAAGCAATTTTCATGGCTACGAAACAAATTCGTACGATAATGGTTATCCCTCTGGAGGAAACTACTGGAGCGACTACAGCGGCTCAGACAGTGACGGAGACGGCATAGGCGATGTTCCATACGTTATTGATGAAAACAATAAAGACAATTATCCGCTCATGAGCCCCAACCAAGTAATCCCCTCCCAGTCATACCAACTTATGGTGGACAGCAATCCAGCGGGAGTAGCCTTCACAGCCGACGGCACATCATATACAGCGCCGTGGACAAACACATACGCTGACGTCACTACAGTCAGTTTGACGATGCCCGACTCTTACTTCTTCAATGGCGAAAAATATGTTTGGAGCCGATGGAGCGACGGAAACACCAACAGACAAAGAACAGTTACATTGAACGAAAACACTGCCTTAACTGCCCTCTTTGCTCCAGAGGATACGTCTCTGAAACTTTCGGTGCTTTCTCCACAAAACAGAACATACTCTGCAACAGACATTCCGCTAGAGTATGCCGTGAACAGGTTCTTCTATTCGACAACATACAGATTGGATGGACAAGCAGCCGTAGCAGTTGTCGGTAACACAACTTTGACAGGACTATCAGAGGGAACACACCAATTGACAGTTTATGTTAACAGCACCGACAGCCCCACGGGCGCCTCTGCCACAGTCTGGTTCACTGTTGACACCACAGCCCCAACCATAACCGACGTCATTCAGGCACCAGTTGACACTAATGGAAGTTCAGAAGAAGGATTCAGGGTCAGCGCCACAGTAACTGACACAGTAAGCGGAGTAAAGCAGGTGACGCTTAGCTACAGTGACGGCAACGGAACAGGAATGACCATTGAAATGACAAAACTGGAAGATGTCTGGGTTGGCGCTATTCCAGCTTTTCCGCACGGGACAACCGTAACATACACGATCATGGCAGAAGATAAGGCAGGAAACACGGTTACAATCGAGGAACTTCATGGACAAACAAATCAGTATGAGGTGGTGCCCGAGTTTCCATTATGGATTATTGTGCCGCTGTTCTTGACTGCCACAGTATTCACCAGAGTTGCAAAGAAATGGCTATCCAGCCCAGCCTCCGCAAAAATCTATAACAGCCTACACAAACTCTTAGCATATAGAGGCTTCAGCGCTATAGGACGTCGATTATTGCGTCTGTAACCTGTTTGGTGGACGAAGAGCCTCCAAGGTCAGGAGTCAAAACTTTTCCTTCCTCCAGCACAGACACTATAGCCTTTTCGATGCGTTCAGCCCACCTGTTTTCGCCGAAGTAATCCAGCATCATCTTCGAAGCCATAATCGCCGCCATCGGATTCGCTATATCTTTTCCTGCAAGCCTCGGAGCGGAGCCGTGAACAGGCTCAAAGAGAGCGTAATCGTCTCCTATGTTGGCGCTGGGCGCTAAACCCAAGCCTCCAACCAGACCCGCCGACTCGTCCGAGAGGATGTCGCCGAAAAGGTTTGATGTTACGATAACGTCGAAGATTTGGGGCTTCAGAACAAGCCGCATGGCTGTAACGTCAACGAAAGCCTCCTCCACCTCCACGTCAGGATAATCTTCCGCGACCTTCTGTGCAACCTCAAGAAAGAGACCATCTGATACCCGCAGCACATTCGCCTTGGTCACAATAGTCACTTTTTTGCGTCGCTTCATCGCCAACTCGAAGGCAAAGCGTGCAATCCGCTCCGTCGCCTTCCTTGTAATCACCCTGATTGTATACGCTGAATCGGGCAACGCAAACTCCCATCCGCTGTACATTCCTTCAGTGTTCTCCCGCACAATAACCAAATCAACGTCCTTCATGCCCTTCTGGGTTGGGTAACTTTTTGCGGGTCTAACATTAGCATAAAGTCCAAGGGCGCGCCTCAACATTATAATCGCGCTTTTGTAGCCCGGAACACCCACAGGCGTAGTGGTGGCTCCGAACAAGCAAGCCTGAGTCTCGCGTACCCCCGCCAAAACATCGTCAGGAACTGGAGACCCAGTTTTTTGCCAGACCTCGTAGCCTATCTCAAAGTATCGACAATCAAAACTTAAGTCCGTGCTCTCCAGTAACCGGACAGCCTCAGGAACAACCTCGCCGCCGATTCCAGGACCCGGAATAACAGCCAACTTATACGTTGTCATATCCATCACTCCTCAGAAAATCTACCAAACCGCCACGGTCCACAATCTTCTGCATAAACGCTGGCAGCGGCTTCACCTTAAGAACAGTTCCCTTAGTCTTGTCGCGTATGTCGCCAGTTTTGAAGTCTATCTCGATGGTATCGCCGTCATCTATCTTGTCCGTGTCTTCGCAAACAAAGAGGGGCAACCCAATGTTTATCGCGTTTCTGAAGAATATGCGGGCAAACGATTTAGCGATTACAGCACTTATTCCAGCAGCCTTTATGGCAACAGGAGAATGCTCACGCGAGGAGCCACAGCCGAAGTTGTTTCCCGCAACAATCACGTCCCCCTCCTTCACTTCCTTGGCGAACTCTGGGCGGTACTCTATGAAGGCTATTTCTCCCAGCCGTTTCCTGTCAGTTGTTACAGTGTATCTTCCGGGCGTGATAACATCCGTGTTTATGTCGTCACCAAACTTCCATGCTCTCACAGGTAATCCCTCGGATCAGCAATCTTTCCAGCCAGAGCGGATGCAGCAACCGTTGCCGGAGAAGCCAAAATAATGTCTGCTTTCGGATCGCCCATTCTGCCGGTGAAGTTCCGGTTCATGCTCGAAACACAGGTTTCGCCCTCACACAACACTCCCTCGTGTCTGCCGATGCATGGACCGCAGCTTGGATTGCAGACTGTTGCGCCTGCCTTAACCAGCTCCTCCAAGTATCCCTTCTCTAGAGCTGCAAAGTAGATGTCATCGGAGGCTGGGGACACTATGAGCCTGACGTTTCGGGCAATCTTTTTTCCTTTGATTATTCTTGTGGCAACCTCTATGTCCTCTAGGCGCCCGTTCGTGCATGTTCCCAAGAAGGCTTGGTCTATTGTTCTTCCTTCAACAGCGGAAACAGGCTCCACATTGTCCACCGATGCGGGAAGTGCAACCTGAGGCTCAAGGTCTCCAACATCTATCTTATACTCGTCCCTGTAGGCTGCATCCTTGTCGCTTCTGAAAATCTTGCCACTTCTTGCGCCAAGAAACTCAAGCGTTTTCTGGTCAGCCTCGATTATTCCGTTTTTTCCGCCCATCTCAATAGCCATGTTACATAACGTCAACCGAGAAGAGACACTTGCGTTCTTGACGTAGTCTCCAGTGAACTCGCAGGCTTTGTAGAGGGCTCCGTCGGCTCCAACCTCTCCGATAATGCTGAGGATAACATCCTTGGCGTAGACGCCCTTCCGTGGTGAGCCACTTAAATCGAATTTCAGGCTTTCAGGAACCTTAAACCAGCATTTTCCCGTAGCCATGGCTCCGCCAATGTCGGTTGACCCCAAACCAGTAGTGAAGGCTCCCAAGGCTCCTTCAGTGCAGGTGTGAGAGTCAGCTCCAACAATCACGTCTCCGGGAGACACAAACTTTTCAACCAGAAGCTGATGGCAGACTCCGTTGGTGAAGAAACCAGAAAGTTTCTGGTCTGCCACAAATTTTCTTGATTTCTGGTGCAGGGTTGCTCCTGCCACTGTTGGCGCAGGAAAGAAGTGGTCAAAAACGATTATGACGCGGTCTTTGTCGAAGACTTTGTCTGTGATGCTGTAGAATGCTTCGATTGCCAAGGGGGCTGTGGAGTCGTGAGCCATAACGTAGTTTACGTCGGCGACCACAAAGTCTCCGGCAGCCACTTCTTTCTGGTGCGAAGCGTTGGCTAAAATTTTTTCAGTTATTGTAGAAGCCATGGAACTCAACGCTTTTCAGTTTCGGCTATCATTTCTTTGAGTTCATCGGGCGTAAATGAGCTTCGCCTTGCCCCACTGGAAAACGATGCCTTTACTTTCTCAAGAACCTTCTTCGCCGTCTCCTCGGAGATGGGTGTTCCCAGCTCTTTTTCTGCCACATACATGATTCCGTGTCTTCCGCTCAGTTCATCTATGTACACTCTTCGTTTCTGACCTACCAGTCTGGGCGGATAAAACTCGTAGGTTGTGGGGTTAATGAGGACGCCGTGCTGATGTATGCCTGAGCTGTGCGCAGTCACGTTTTCTCCAGTTATCGGCTTGTGAGGCGGCATCTTTACTCCTGAAAGCTCCTCAACAAGTTTTGACAGAGAATTCAGTTGGCTCATCTCAAAGGGGCTGGTCCCGAAGATTATGTGCAGTGCGGGAATAATTTCTTCTGTAACGGTTATTCCGGCTCTTTCGCCGATACCGTTTACGCTTGTTGAAACTGTTGACGCGCCAGCTGCTACTGCCGCCAAAGAGTTTGCCAAAGCCAATCCAAGGTCGTTGTGGCAGTGAACCTCGATTGGGATGTCTACGGCGCTTCCGATTTCTTTCACTAGAAACGCCATCCCGTTGGGGCTTGCACAACCCAAAGTGTCAACGACTCTTGCTCTGTCTGCTCCTGCATCTTCTGCGGTTTTGTAGGCTTTTTTCAGGAAATTCAGGTCGTTTTCTCGGGTTGTATCCTCTGCGCTGTAGATGATGAAGAGCCCATAACTTTCGGCGTAACTTACCATCTCAGTCAGCCGTTCCAGATACGTTTCTTGGCTCATGCCACCGAACTTGTATTGCCGGTGGTAAGGAGATATGGAGAGAGATACTACGATGCCGTCGGCTCCCACATCCGCTACAGCATCAATGTCTTCCTTTTTTGCTCGGGCAAAGGCGGAAAGCTGAGCGTCCAGGTTCATGTCAACTAGGGATTCGATGCATTTTCTTTGCTTTTCTGAGGCGGCTGGGAATCCGGCTTCTATCTGTTGTATTCCAACTTCGTCCAGTTTCTTGGCTATCTCCAGCTTGTTTTCTATGCTGAAGATTACGCCTGGGGTCTGTTCTCCCTCTCGTAATGTGCTGTCGTGCACTATGTACTCGTCTAGCTGGGGGGCTTTGAAGTTGGCGAAGTTGTAGGGGCTTGGGAGGATTCCCTCTCTTTCCAGTCTTTTTAGCCGTTTTTGTCCCTGTTCATCAAGATACTCTTCTTCCAATATGGTGAGCCGTCCTTTTCACACTTTTTTGTTGAATCAAGTTTCCGAAGAATACAAAACGCACAAACATATATACTTTATGTAAAATTATCTCGGTTAGAATACGAAAAGCTTACCCTAAATTCTGAAACCGTAATCGCTCACGAATCACTTAAGATGGACGTTTTACCAGCTGCGTAAGATAATCATGGTGTTCGTGTC
>CAZYJH010000075.1:0-8248 GCA_964647775.1 uncultured Candidatus Bathyarchaeia archaeon | reverse complement strand
TCGAAAGAGTGAGTAAGCACTGCTTCAACAGTTCTCTCCCGTTAAAGTTTACGACGACAACCGAAACAGAAGGACAACTCTCACTCTTTTCAGACACACATACCACCTTACGGAACAAGAATTAACAGGTTCCTGCACGTTTTCTCGGCTCATAAAGATGTTTAGGCTAACTTAAAGGCTTTTTTGGCGCAAAAAATAAATGGTCTCGAGTGGACTCTAGAAACAGGGAAAAGAAGCGATTTTGATGGAAGACTACAAAACACCCCAGTCAGTCACTGTCGTAGTTCCTGTGCATAACCGGGAACTAACCATACAGCCGTTACTGGACTCGCTCCAGAAGCTGGACTACGACAGAAACAAAGTAGAGGTGATTGTAGTTGACGGAAACTCTACGGACAAAACTCAGGAAATAGTCAAAAAGTATCCCGTGAAGCTGGTTGTTGAAAAAAGGAAAGGGCTGAACCTTGCAAGGAACACTGGAATAAAGTGCAGCAAAGGCGAAATTGTGGCATTCACTGACTCTGACTGCAAAGTGCCGCCCAACTGGATAACAAAAATTGTTGAGGACTTTAAAGACCCCAGAGTCAGCTGCGTAGGCGGAAGCGCAAAAGCTCTTGACAACGACTTCGTTTCTCAGTATGCAGACAACAGCGTCGTACGGCTGATGCCCTTCTTCACGAAACGGGAAGAACTTGATAAAGTGAAACCGTTCTTCCGGCATCCAGCAGGATGCAACATGGCTTTTAGACGAAAAGTGGCTGAAGAAATCGGATATTTTGATGAAAGTATCCAGTATGGCTTCGACGAAGTTGAGTTCGCTGACAGAGTTTGCAAGGCTGGCTACAAAATGGTTCTGGACCCAGACATTGTGGTCTGGCACAAACATAGGTCAAGCCTCAAAGAGTTTCTGAAGCAGAACTTTCAGTATGGCAAGGGAAGCGGATTGGTGCTTAAAAGGAACAGGCTGAAGGACTCTGTTTCTAAATGGACGCTCATGAGCATAATAGGCTTCATAAGCTGGCTGATGATAGTTGGATCGACATCTTTTCTAACACTTACGTCAACTTCCAGCATACCCTTCTGGCTGCTATTCGGATTCACTGGCTTGCCCATGCTCATATTGGCTACAGTCTACGCGTATAGGGCACTGCAAAACAAAAAATTCAGCAGAATTGTCGTATATCCATTCATTGACCTTTTCAGAGTTCTTTCCTTCTGTTTTGGGCAAGTGTGCCAAGTCTTCAAGAGAACACGAAAACAAACAAAATAATCAGCAGCACAAAAAAGTAGTCACCGTATCAGCGACACAAATATTCTGAATCCGTAAACATGTCTAACATCGCAATTCTTCTTAAATCACTTAGAGAACACTTTTTTTATTGTTCAAGGAAGAGGGAAGCCCAATTTGGATTTCGAGTCTGGCGAGGGTTACATTTACGGCATGTTCGAAGCTGTGTTCGACGTTGTACATGGAAAGAAAACCCAGAAACTCAAGTTCGCCAAATGCACGAAATGCGGTCGCTTAAACCCTTTCAGACCGAAATCCAAGGGCATACAGTTCACAGCCATCCGCTGCAATAACTGCGGCAGCATAATCTCTTTTGGCGCAATAGGAAAAGAGTCACACATCAGCGAACGCGCCGAAATCTTTTGTGAAAACTGTGAAGATGACTGCACACAATGCCCAATCAACGAATTAACGAACGAACATACTTTTTCAAGAAAGCGCCACATCAAATGAAAACGCACAATAAACACGGATTAATAAAGAGCAGAACTTCTCGTACATAACAAAGAGGGAATTAACTGAAAAAAGAGAAAGAAAAAGAAGAAGGCGCTTTAGTATCTTCTTCGCTGGTATCCGCCGCCGCTTCTTCCGCCGCCGCCTCTATCGCTGCCGTATCCGCTGCCGCCGCTTCTGCCGCCGTATCCGCCGCTTCTTCCGCCATAGCCGCCTCTGCCGCCGCCTCTATCGCCGTAACGGTTGAAGCGTCTCTCTTGCTCGTATCGTTTGTCTGAAACATTGTTTTCTGTGTTAACTTCCGTGATTGGCGAATCTTCTACTACTTCGTAGCTGCCGTATTTTCCGATGTTTAGCCGCATGTTTCCTCTGAAGAGGTTAATGTAACCATTAGTTATGCTCAGTGTGGCTTCTTCGCTTATTGCATCTATTTTGTCATCCCAAAGGGTCATGTATATACAGCCAGTTTCATCTCCAACCAAGGCATCTGCGACTCTGCGTACAGAATAGTCTCGGCCAGTTACGCTTCTGATTTCACCCTTAGAAACTACTTTCACGATAGTGTTGACGCCTCTTGATTGTGGGGTCAACGTTTCTACTTTTACCAGCTCTTCGCTTTCGCTTTCAGATGGTTCTTCACCTGACATTTCATCTACATCCGATTTACATGGGAATTGATTAGACGCGGTTCTTAAAGATTGTGGTTTTGATACATGGGCTGTAATGTGCTGAAACATGATACTCTGCATCAAGTTAAAAAATAAAAAATTAGCGTAGCATACGGCATGTCACCCATAATTTATAAGTTCCACGCTGCAAATCTTTACTAAAAAGGTGTTTTATTTTGGGCAGGCAAAGAAACTTCCGTGAGCGAGCAGCACAGGTTCCCCTAGAAAAGATTGATGATTACAGCTGGCGCATACCCACAAGCTACAAGTCAGGTATGCGTGTTCCCGGCATGGTCTTTGCCGATGAGCAGCTTATAGAAAAAATAAAAACGGATCGGACACTTGACCAGTGCGCAAACGTTGCCCACCTGCCAGGCATCTACAAGTATGCTGTCACGTTACCTGACGGGCATGAAGGATACGGTTTTCCCATCGGAGGAGTCGCCGCCACAGACTATGATGAAGGAGTGATAAGCCCAGGCGGAGTAGGCTACGACATCAACTGTGGAGTCCGCCTGTTAACAACAAACCTTTCTGAAAGCGACGTTAGACCACACCTTGCCGCCCTAACCACCAGCATATTCCAAAACGTTCCCAGCGGACTCGGCAGCAGCCGCAAAGACTTCAAACTGAACATACATGAACTTGAACAGCTGGTCACTGAGGGCGTGACCTGGGCAGTAAAGAGGGGGATGGCTCGACCCGAGGACGCCAAACACTGCGAAGAGGGCGGATGCATGGAAGGCGCTAACCCCGACAAGGTTTCGTCCAAAGCCAAACAGAGAGGGCTTCCTCAAAGCGGCACCTTGGGTTCAGGAAACCATTTTCTGGAAATCGGAAAAGTTGACAAAATCTACAACAAAAACGTGGCTAAAACCTTCGGCGTCACCCATGAGGGACAGGTAACAGTTCTGATTCACTGTGGCTCCCGCGGATTCGGACATCAGACATGCTCAGACTATCTTCATGTCATGGAACGGGCCGTCCAAAAATACAACATATCTATACCTGACAGGGAACTTGCCTGCGCACCCGCCACAAGCGACGAGGCACAGGACTATTATCAGGCTATGGCATGCGCCGTCAACTACGCCTTCGTCAACCGTCAAGTCATCACTCATTGGGTTCGCCAAAGCTTCGAAGAGGTCCTCAAGAGACCAGCAGAAGATTTTGGCTTAGACCTGGTCTACGACGTTGCCCATAACATAGCAAAAATCGAGGAACATACGATAGACGGGAAACGAACCAAAGTTTGGACTCACAGAAAAGGGGCAACAAGATGCTTCCCGCCAGACCACAGGGACGTCCCAGCCGATTACCGATCTGTGGGGCAGCCAGTGATTATACCTGGAAGCATGGGCACAAGCTCTTGGCTGCTGGTGGGGACCCACAAGGCTATGGAGCTTTCTTTTGGTTCCACGGCTCATGGGGCTGGTCGCATGATGAGTCGAACGGCTGCGAAACGTAGGTTCTGGGGAGGAGACGTGAAAAGGGATTTGGAGGGCAGAGGAATCGTTGTCAGGTCAGCCAGTTCCGTTGTTTTAGCTGAAGAGGCGGACCCGGCATACAAGAACGTGGACAATGTGGTGGAGGTAAGCGACAGGGTTGGAATCGCAACCCGTGTTGTCCGATTGGTTCCAATAGGAGTCGTAAAAGGCTAAACAGCAAAAAACGTTAACGCTGCCGTGTTCTTAGGAGATGAAAGAGGTACTCCTGCGCGTAGCCTGCGTAGACTCCGAAATATTCTCTTCCAAAAGAGGCGATTATGTCGTATTCCTTTGGCGTGATTGAACCTTTGCTGGCGACCCGTTTAATGAACGAAGAGTCAAAGTGGCCTGCGTACAGGGTTGTGGCTGCCCGTTTCATCCACACATCTATCGGAAAAGCCTCAAGCTTCTCCAAAGAAAACAGAAGAACACAGTCAGCAACCTTCTGTCCCACCCCACGCAAACCCAGAAGCTCCCGCTTAGCATCAAGATAATCCAGACGCTTCAAAGCTTCTAGCGACAGGTTTCCGCTGTCAACCAGTTTTGCGGTCTCCAAAACGCGTTCTGTTCTGAAGCCTAAGCCGCAGCTTCTTAGGTCTTTGCAGTTGAGTTGGGCAAGGTCTGCTGGCGTCGGGAACGTGTAGAAGTCGATGCCGTCAAAGGTTAACTTTTTTCCGAATAGTCGGGATATGTTGGTGATCATTTTTTTGATGGCTGGGATGCTCTTGTATGTTGCGCAGATGTAGGAGATGAGGCACTCCCACGGCTCCTGCCTGACTAGTCTCAGTCCACAAAAAAGTTTGATTGCCTCTCTGATGTGCTCGTCCTTGCTTATCTCGGAGAAGATAGAAGGCAGGTCATCATCCAATCGCAGGTAATTCTCGATGAACCCCTGGTTTGGGGTTTCTGGAAAAACCTCAAAAAATAGCCGTTCGCCGCTCTCTTTTATCTTAATAACCCTGTCTGCGACGACTCCGTACCACCAGTCACCCAGTTTTTTCCAACGAAAAAGCTGACCGCAGTCTAGGGTGTGCTCTAAACTGAAAGGAACCTTTAACCTGTCCAGCTTGATCTCCATGGCTGCTCCTCGGCATGTGTTATGTTTGCAGGAAAGGGTTGTATCGTTTTTCGTCGCCTATGGTGGTGGATGGTCCGTGCCCACAGTACACCGTGAAGCTGTCAGGCAAACACATAAGCTTGGTTTTAATCGACCTTATCAGCTCCTTATATGAGCCGCCAGGAAAGTCTGTTCTCCCTATAGAACCTGCGAAGAGGGCGTCTCCGGTGAAAACGGCATTGTCCACCAGGAGGGATATTCCGTCTGGCGTGTGTCCGGGCGTGTGGAGGACTATCAGCTTGAAGTTGCCCACTTGAATGGTGTCTCCGTCGCGGAGTTTCCTGTCGGCATTTACGCCTTCAGAATCGCTTTCGTGGATGAGGACTGGGGCGCCTGTTGCCTCTTTTATGGCGTTGTTTCCGGAGGTGTGATCGGGGTGTCCATGCGTGTTGATGATGTACTTTACTTTGAAGCTGTTCTCTTCTATGAAATCTAGAATCTGTTCAGTTTCCTTTCTGGTTTCCATCCCAGGGTCAATCACAGCCGCCTCTCTGGTTTCTCTGCAGCCTACAACATAGCAGTTCGTGGAAAGCCACCCAACCGCGAAACATTTCACGATCATCAACACACCTCAACCGAAACTTGACAACGCTTATCCAAAACAAAACCCAGTATAAAAACTATCCAAAAAAGGGCATCCAACAAGGTTTCAGTAATCTAAAGGCTCATGCGAACTTTTGGTACCACATTTTTGTGGTGCATGGAATTCCTGAAAAAAGACTGTTTTCAACAATCTTCTGTTATTAGGAGTCTAATATGAAGTGGCGGGTCACCCTGGTTCGTCGCCCAGTTTTCGCCAGTTTCCCCAATCCCTGAACTCGTATCCGCGATCCCCTAAGCGCTGAACGTCCAAGCTTAGGTTGCTCCCTCCCGGGCCTGGCCAGGTTCGCCTGGTAAACGCGGTGGACAGCCTCCCTACGGAGGTTGCTCCACGTCCGCCAGCCTAAAGGGACGGATAGTCACTGTCAGAGGACTGTGGATGCCCAGCGTTCTTTGACGCCTCGCCAAGGCATTCAGCCCGTCGTATAGAGGGTTTACGGTTCAGGGGACCCCTAGCCCCCCGCCTAGACCCGCCAACAGAAACAGATGCCACGGAAGGATTAAAAGTTTGTCACAAAAAACTGGGGTGTGTGCTGTTGCTGTTGTGTTATACGATTTTGATGGGCATGATTTTGGGTTTGGAGGCGTATTCACCGAAACATTGTTGCGTCATGGCTTGGCTTATGAATCCTGCGCCAACTTCGTGTGGTTGATGTTTTGGCATGTGCATCGCGAATTGTGTGACGAAATTTTTTATGTTTGAGGGCTGAGTGTTCACCTTGAATCTGATGTTTTTTCTGTAGCCGTTAATGGAGACGCTGATCTCCATGAGCTGATTTCCTAAGGATTTGTTGCTTTCGAGCCATGATATGAACCCTACAATCTGTGCTACTGCTCCGCTTACATCTGCAGTGGCAAAACTTGTTCCTGACACCACAGTGTAACGGTCCAGTTTGTCTTCAGAGATGAACTGTTTATCTTTGGCAAGTTGTTCTGGCGTTTTTTTGATGCCTGCTGGATGCGTAGTAACTACGTCTATTCCGGGCGCAACAACTGTAGGCTTATAGAGAGGGTCTCCGGGTATGCCGCGAGAAGAAAAATCGGCTAACTTTTTTCCATCTTTTGTTGCGGCTCCGACTCCAATAACCCAAGGTGCTACAGACCAGGGATTTAAGGTGTCATCTCCCAAATCGCCGCTGTTTCCAACAGCCATCACAACAACTTTGCCTGCATCATAGAGCGCCTTCGTAGCCACATTAACTGGCTCCTCTGGGTCGAAACGTAGAGTCCCAGACCGATCAATTGGCGGTCCCAGACTCATGTTAACTATTTTTGGTTCCCCACTCTTATGAGACAGCATGTACTCTGCTGCTTTGATGATGTTGAAGTAGGCATCAAATATCCTTGAATCAACATACCAAATCTTTGCCACTTCAGGCTCCTTTGCCAAAGTTTCTAAATGACTAGCCTCGATTCTTACAGCTGCATACCGCATACTTTGACCCAAGAAAACGCCGTTTCTGGAGTTAACCAGACTTTCTAACTGTTTGGGGTCGTCGGATGCTTCAACTATGACTTTAACTTCGGCGGAGGGGTAACCTACGATAATGTCTCTTAGTTGAGGAGCTGTTTTATCGCCCATTTTTGAGTATCCTTGAATTAGACTGGGCTTGGGTTGAATTGAATCTGGCTTTCTCCTGTTGCTCTCGCCGTGTCGTTACCTATGAAGGGAACGAGTTTTCTGTCAAACTCTACTTCTAATTCAAAAAACACTTTCATCTGCTCAACAGTACGCGGACGCATTAACACAACCTTAAGGTCTAGCCCTCCTTGAGGCGCCTCATTCTTCGCTGAGCGGAAGTTCCAACTGAAATTTGAGCCTGTTGTCCCAGAGTCTACACGTGCTATCTTGGGGGCATAGTTGAATTCAATTTTGAATTCGCCTTCAGACGGTAACTGTTTAAAGCCTTCTCCAAGTGACACTCCAAATTTTCCAGAGATTTTCCAGTTTGGGTCCACAAATTCTGTTGACGGAAATATGTGGCGTACTGTGGGACGCCCCAGAGCGGGGGTCCACGGATTGAGGGTGCCGCTTACGCTGACTCTTGTAGGGCTATATTCTGGTTTAGGGTTAACGACAACTTGAAACTCTGCAAGATGGAAGTCGTGTGTCTTCTTGTATTCCTGAATGAACTTGTCATCTGTTGATTCGACCAGAAGGTTCCTTGCAAATATTTCGTCGGGAAAGCTCACATGTCCTCCCTTCGATTCATGAACTGACTTCAGAATAGTTTTCGTGAGTTCACCCGGAAAAAGTAGTGGAACTTTCATAACTTCCCACCATACAGTTTTACTTTTTACGATGAACACGCCTTAAAGGTTTTGCACGATGCCTTTCAAGTAATATGTATTAGATGGTTCAGTTTGTGTGGTAGGTTGGCTATTTTGCTCGGGCGTATGCCTCTACCAAGTCACGTGCTGAAAGGACGCCCACCAGCTTATTGCCTTTGGCTATCGGCAGCCTCTTGATATGCCTTTGAGTCATGACTGCGGCGGCATCGTGAATGCAAGCCCCTAAAGGCACAGTAATAATGGGCGATGAGCATGCTTTGCCCACAGATATCTTCAACGACTTGTCTTCTGCCAAGAACTTGGTAAGCAGGTCCCTTTCAGTGAATATGCCTATCGGCTCTCC
>CAZYJH010000074.1:0-8364 GCA_964647775.1 uncultured Candidatus Bathyarchaeia archaeon | reverse complement strand
CTTTCGGCGCAACCAGCAAGAAAGACTCCTCTGGTTGGGGTGTCTACTGGCTTCAGTTTTGGGTGCGCCTCCATGAAGAATCCGTCTGAAGTCCTTGATAGCCTTAAAAGCTGCTGAATCTTGTCGGTGTCATCGTTGGCTTCAAGACCGACGGCTAGAACTGCCATGTCCACATTTACTCTGTATATTTTATTCGCGAGAGTGTTTTCTCCGATTAGCCACAGCTTGTTAGATTTTTTGTCCTCGATGATTTCCGCTGGCAATCCACGTATGAAGATGACTCCCGCTTCTTTTGCTCTTCTAAACAGGTCTTCGAAGGTTTTTCCAAAGGCACGTATATCTATGTAGAAAACGTAGATTTTTGTTTCTGGCCAATGCTCCTTAATGAGTAGGGCGTCTTTTATGGTGTTCATGCAGCATATGTTGCTACAGTAGGGGTTGCCTTTCTTCTTAGAGCGGGAGCCTACACACTGGACGAATGCAACCGCCTTTGGAATCTGCATGTCGCTGGGTCGGACTAGACGACCGCCAGTGGGTCCTCCAGCGTTTATTAGCCGCTCAAACTCCATCGAGGTTATTACATTAGGAGCACTCAGGTATCCATAATCTGTCAGGGCAGCAGGGTCGTAAACATCCATGCCAGTGGCTACAACAATTGTTCCAACATCCAATTCGATTTCTTCAGGTTTATCGTTGAAGTTTATGGCATCAGGTCCACAAACGTCCTTGCATCTTGCACAAGTATTCTCGCCGAGACCGATGCAGCTGTTCTCATCTATTAGATAAAGGGCTGGAACGGCTTGGGCAAAGGGGGCATAGATTGCTTTTCGCCAAGTAAGCCCCACTTCAAACTCGTTAGGCACCTCCACTGGGCACACATCAGTGCAATTGCCACAGGCTGTGCATTCCTTTGTAACGTACCTCGGCTTCTTTTGCACTTTAGCTTTGAAGTTTCCGATGTATCCCTCAACTTTCACAACCTCGCTGTTTGTCAACAGTTCAATGTTCGGATGCCTACCCGCATCAGACATTTTTGGAGCAAGGATACAGATGGAACAATCCATAGTTGGGAAGGTCTTATCAAGCTGCGCCATTTTCCCGCCTATGCTGGGGCTCTTCTCTACAAGGTAGACTTTGTATCCCGTATCTGCCAAGTCCAGAGCTGCTTGAATTCCTGCAACTCCTCCGCCAATAACCAGCGCTTGTCTTGTCACTGGGACAACCAGCTCTTCGCGGGGCTTTAGCAGCGCCGCCCTAGCGACTGCCATATGCACTAAATCTTTGGCTTTTTTTGTGGCTTCTTCGGGTTCATGCAGGTGTACCCAGCTGCAGTGTTCCCTTATGTTAGCCATTTCAAACAGGTACTTGTTTAGTCCTGCTTCTTCACAGGTTTTTCTGAAGGTTGGTTCATGAAGGCGGGGGGTGCAAGAGGCTACAACAACTCGGTTGAGGTTATGTTCCCTGATGCCCTTCTTTATTGTTTCTTGTCCGGGGTCAGAGCAGGTGTAGAGGTTATGCTCAGAAAGAACAACATTGGGAAGAGTGGAAGCGTACTCAGCTACTTCTTTGCAGTTGACGGAGCCTGCAATGTTTAAGCCGCAATGGCAAACAAAAACTCCAATGCGAATTTCTTTGTTGGCTTTAGAGTCGACACTAGAGGCTTCCATTTACACCCTCCAAAACGTTTTCAACCAGATTACGCGGCTGCAGCGAAACGCCCCTCAGATAAATGTCTATGGAAACCGCCGCCCGTTTCCCAGCGACAATAGCCTCCATCAAGGTTGCCGGTCCCGACACTGCATCTCCTCCAGCGAAAATGCCCGGAGAGCCTGTCTCTAGAGTAAAGGGGTGCGCAGCTATCGTTCTTTTTTCTGTGACTTCAACCGTTTCCGGAAGAAAGCCTGTACATGGAAACTGCCCTATCGCAATTATCACTGTGCCAGTTTCTATCACGAACTCGGAGCCTTGAATTGGAACAGGGCGTCCTCGACCAGTCTCATCCGGCTCGCCTAACTCCATTCGCACACATTCAATCCCAGTCACTTTCCCATTTTCGCCCAGAAACCGCTTAGGAGCAACCAAAAACTCGATTTTTGCTCCCGCTTCTTCAGCCTCGTTTATTTCCCAAGGACTCGCAGGCATCTCCGCTTTGGATCTTCTGTATAAAATTGTGACTTCTTGGGCTCCAAGCCTTAAAGCAGTTACAGCAGAATCAACAGCAACGTTGCCTCCGCCAATCACAGCAACATTACCTGACAACTCGGCTTCTTTCCTATTCGCCTTTTCCAGAAAATCCAGAGCACCGAAGACGCCGCTCAGTTCCTCGCCTTCGACGCCGAGCGAATGCTCTTCATGAGCGCCTGTAGCCACAAAAACGGCTTTGTATCCCTTTTCCAGAAGCTGTTCCATCTTCAAGCCTTTGCCGATAGCCGAGTTGGTCTTGATTTTAACCCCTAAAGCTTTTATGCGCCTGATATCTGAGTCAACCATCCGTCTAGGAAGCCGATACCCTGGAATGCATCTTCTCAACATTCCACCCGGCGACGATGAAGCCTCAAAAACCGTCACAGAATAACCCTCTTTAGCTAAATCATGAGCTGCCGAAAGCCCAGCAGGACCAGAACCAATTACAGCCACCTTCTCTCCATGAACAGAAGAAAGAGGCTTCTCTTTCAGTTTTTCAGTGCCAAAACCAAGAATAACGTCTTGAATAGCCTCTTTCACAATTTGGCTGTTGTATATGGCACGTTCTGGATGAAAACAAACATAGCAGCAGGAAGCAGGAAGCGGAAGCTTCTCTCTGATTATTTCCAAAGCTTTACCGAATCCTTCCATGTGACCAGTTTCAACAGCAAATCTTCTGACGGCATGAAAAATCTCTGGCAACTTCAAATCTTGTGGGCACCGCCTATGACAACGGTAACACCAAGCACACAACCATAATTCAGGTGAGTTCAGGAGTTCATCATCGGCTAAGGGTAGACTGCGAAGCAGTATCCGTGGATTATAATGTTCGGGAAGCAGTTCTGCAACTGAACAACTTGCAGTGCAAATTCCGCATTCGAAGCAGTATTTCAGCTTTTCAAAGTCAAGAATGCCTTCCAGAGTCGTCTCTAGGTTTGTCTTTGTCACTTTTTTACATCCTGTTTGGTTGTATTTTCGAAATTTGTTTAAACTCCTGTTCAAAAATGTTAGATGCTTATCTGCGTCCGGATTTTTCGACAAGGTTGATGGCGTCGCTTAGCCATTCTAACGTTTTTTCGATTTTTTCTTTGCTTGGTCCCGGCACCATGAAGGCGAGATGTTTTTTGACGTACATGCCGTAGATGAGAATGTCCATTGGATTCTGTTCAGAAAATGCTTCAAGTAGAAGATTCAAGGATTCTTTTTTGGCTTTTGTTTCCTCAACTTTTTGGAGGAAGCCCATGTTCTCGCTTCCTTGCTTGTTTATCTGGTTTTTTGTTTGCTTATTTTCCTGTTCATCTCCGTCAGATTCTGACTGTCTCAACGTTTCGTCTATCAGCTTATTTGCCGTGGCTTCTCGAACGTTTTCGTCAAACTCCTTCTGTGTCACCAAATTCAACGCTTTTTCTGGGCACCATTCAACACATTGGGGTTCGCCACCGCACAGGTCACACATCATCACCGTCTCTTTTTCTGTATTCAAAACAACGGCGCCGTAAGGACACGCCTTTATGCACCAGCCGCAACAATCGCACTTGTCCTCATCCACCAATATGACGCCAGTTTCAGATTGAGTGAGACAACCCAAGGTGCAGGCAGTCACACATGGGGGGTTTTCGCATAGCCTACACACCATGGACATGCTAACAAGCCGATACAATCGAAGAATCTTTATTCTGGAACGCTGGGGATCGTATACTTGTTCTCTTTTTAGGGCACATACTAGTTCGCAGACTCCGCAACCCGTACATTTCTCAAGATCGGCGGCAACAAATTTTCTTTCAGTTACTTCCGATTCTGTTAACACATGCATTATGCTTCACCTCGTAAACCGTGAAGTTCAGAAAATTCTGTGAGTGATGCTTTTTTGGGTCCCTGTTTGCTCTTACTGTATGGTTCAGCATTTTTTGTGCCTAAACCCTCTTTGCTGTGGACATTCACTAATTTAGATCCGCAGTAGGGACAGAAGTTGAAGGGGTCAGGAAATGTGTGGCGACTACACATAAGGGGGCATTCCATTAATCTACATCATCTGTTAGTATCGTAGCCTTGTTGTGTAAAATTTGGGTTAGATATGAAGGATATTTTGAAGTTATAGCCACAGCAAATGTTACTATCAGACATAATATACAACAATGTTTTTTCGACAGAAACTATAGTCACCTAAGATGTGACTTATTTCTACAGAAAAGGAACATAACGAGAACGTACACGTCCCGCCCCCTAAAACCAGCAAATCAAGTTCTGAGAGACATGCATTTTTAAGGAAACGTAAATAAACACGTTGTCTCAAAAGTGGACGGGAACAAAACAAGTGGCCGGGATGAGGTAGTCTGGTAGCCTATAGGCCTGTGGAGCCTAGCGCCCGGGTTCAAATCCCGGTCCCGGCCCTCTTCTGTTTTACGGCTTCAGGTTTGGTAAAGTTTTTAGAATCAGAAACCTCTAAATCTTTGTTCTCTAATCAAAGAAAGGACGACAAGTTTGTGGGCCGATAGTTCAGTCTGGTATGAATGCCTGACTTGCACTCAGGAGGTCGCGGGTTCAATTCCCGCTCGGTCCACCACTTTTTACTAACATAAGAACTGAAAATGCATATTTAAGTAACCCAAAAATCGTTGTTCTGGGGTAGGAACATTTGTGTTCCTCAGGGAGAGTTATCTGTGATTTCGTTATAATTGTTAGTGGCTGAAAATATGAGTCTAAAGTTTAGAATGAGAAAGGTTTCAACGTTTGTTTTGATTCTGCTTCTCTGTTTTGTTTGGATTAGCATTGGAAAGGTAGAGACGGTTAAGGCAGAGTCTACAGATTTCATCAGGTACGGTTCTGGGGTCACCATTTTTTCGCCCATCAACATCACATATGGCTCCAGATTTCTTTATCTAAACATAACTTTTGACCAAGGGGTTGGATTGCATTGTTCTCTGAATTATAGTATCGATGGAGCGCATAAAGGGGTTATACCTTTGGTGACTGAAGATACTGGATTTCATATTATCTACAAAATGACTGGGTTAGTGACATTACCAGAATTATCTGAGGGAACACATTGGTTAACTATTGATGTTTTATGTGAACTTGATGATTATCAGGGAGCAAATCCTCCAGGTGCACCTTTCACACCAACTTCTCCTGGCAGTTCAGACTATATCGCTACTTGGACTCATACAATCTACTTCACAATCGATACATCTATTCCAGAGTTTCCCTCATGGCTTGTTCTGCCATTCTTGTTGTTTGGTTGTTTAGTGACAGGAGCATTTAGAAAAAAGCTAATCGCCAGTAACTCGTAAGTAAACTTGATTGCTTATACAAAGTAGCAATTTTGAAGTCGCATCAAATATGAGTAGCTGTTTTGAGGAATCTTTTTCAACCGTTTCTGGGTTCAATTCTGGCTCGGTCCACCACAAGCTCTAATGTTTAGTGGTTTTGTTTTTTCTTCTGTTGAGTATAGCCACAATTAGTGTTGCTGTGATTAATGTTGATATGAGCATGAGTGATGAGAGTTCGGGGATTACTGTGGTTGAGAAGATTTCTATCGTGTGAATGCTGTGCTCGTATGTGAAGTTGAACATGTAGTGGGTGCCATTGAAGGTTTGGGTGTAATCCAAGTTTTCGATTAGCAGCATATCGTCTTTGTATATCGAGAAGGTTCCTGACATCAGCTCAGATGGGACAGTGATGTTGCAGAAGCCTGCTGTTCCAGTCGTTCCGTCCACATTGAATCTGATCCGTCCTAAGGCCTGATTAAAAGTAAGATTTGACACCGTTGAGTTGCTGCGGGTCTCGACAACATAAGCGGTTTGATCATAAATCACTTCATGATATTCTGCGGTGGGGGTGGTATCCAAGAGTATAGTATCTGTAGCGGGAGTGGATTCTAAACCATCTCCATTCATGAAATATACCCAAACCCGTTTTTCTCCCTCTCCCGAAGTTAAAGTCCAAGACTTTGAAGTGACGTAGGGTTCCCAATCTGACCAAGGTTCCCCCTCATTGGCTAAACGCATCTGAGTAACGCCAGAGTCCGGGTCTGTTGCAGAGAAAGCGAGAGTTACTGACACAGAATCTGTTGTAGTTGCGCCACCATTGATTAGGACATTGCCAGTGGGAGGAGATAAATCCACTTGGGTAACCAAAAAAACCTCCCCGTCATTAAACATTCCAGATACGTAAGCGATTTTTGATCCATAACCATCAGTAGAGGGATTTGCATCGGTTACGATGTTGTAGGTTAATTGGGTTAAGCCTGAGCCATCCGAGTTAACCACAAAAATCTCTTGGTCACCATCCACGTCTGAGTAGAAGGCAATTTCTGTTGCATCACCACTCATAGACGGAGACCTATCGTTTACGGCGTTACTGGTTAGCTGGGTTAATCCTGTTCCATCCGAGTTAATCACAAAAATTTCCCAGTCACCATCCACGTTTGATTCGAAGGCAATTTTTGAGCCATCATTGCTAATGGATGGACTGTAATCGTCTGCTGTGTTGCTGGTCAGTTGGGTTAATCCTGAGCCATCTGAATTGATTACAAAAACTTCCCGATCACCGTCCACATCAGATATGTAGGCTACTTTTGAGCCATCACCACTAATAGACGCAATCCAAACGGTTGCGGCGTTGCTGGTTATTTGGGTTAGTCCTGAGCCATCCGAGTTAACCACAAAAACTTCCCGGTCGCCACCCACAGTTGATATGTAGGCTATTTTTGATCCGTCATCACTGATAGATGGGTATGTATCGCTTAAGGTGTTGCTGGTTAGCTGGGTCAGTCCTGTTCCATCCGAGTTGATCACAAAAATCTCTTGGTCACCATCCACGTCTGAGTAGAAGGCAATTTTTGAGCCATCACCATCAATAGACGGAGCCCTATCGTTTACGGTGTTACTGGTTAGCTGGGCTAGTCCTGTTCCATCCGAGTTGATCACAAAAATCTCTTGGTCACCATCCACGTTTGATTCGAAGGCAATTTTTGTTCCATCATTGCTAATAGACAGACTGTAAACGGCTGCGGAATTGCTGGTTAGTTGGGTAGGTGTGCGCCAGGAACAATTTCCAAGGGGCAAAAAGAACCCAGACACTATTGAGCCTAACATTACTATGGTAAACATTAGTGAAAGTTTTTTCATTGTTACCCCTCAAGGTATTGCCTGTTAATTATTTGTGCGAGGAAATAAAAAGGTACCTTTGCGGTCGTTGTTTGGGTTTGTGCTAAAAGTTTAACCAAAAAATGAGCCTGAAAAGGCTTATAACCAATTTGCATTTTTAATTAATCGCGGGGAAAGCCATTGGAAACAAAAACAATAAGCTCTGTATCGGTTATACCATTCGCCTTGATGTTTGGCGTGATATCGGCAATAATTGGATTAATAGTGGGAATCATTTACGCAATAGTGTTTGGGGCCATAATATCTGCAGCACCTACTACTAGCCAAGTTTTCAATATTGGCTGGCTAAGAATTCTATTCAGTGTTGGAGCAATAGTGATAATGCCCATACTGGGATTTGCTGGAGGCTTCATACAAGGTGCTATTTATGCAGTTCTCTACAACTTTCTTGCCCCAAGAATCGGGGGAATCCAACTTCGCTTCAAAGAAGATAAGTGTATTCCTTCCGAATCATAACATCACCCTTTTTTTGAGTACAGCCGACTCATTTCCGTTTGGTCCACCACAAACTTCTGGGTTAGGGTACTAATGCATATGTGAACATTTTTTGGAAACTTGTGCTGTGTAGAAAAAATCAGAAAAAAGACTGTTTTCAACAATGTACCTCTATTTGGAGTCTAATAGGAGCTTAATAGGCGTCATAGAAGTGTGAATCTTTTACAGTAAGACAAGGCTTTTCTTGTTATGCATGAAATTCAGGAAAAAAGATTGATGACTATAATTTAGATTTGCAATTAAAATTTTGATGTACACAAGTAACAATGGAAAAAATTGCTTTTAAAATTTATTGCGCATTAGTTAAATTTTAACCCCAAACCCAAATCTGCCTACACGTCTTAAGTCCACGTTCTTCTTTTCTTTACTACGTATATCTACACATCACACATCTCATACACACGAAGAAAAGAAAAAACGCATTGCACGCGCAAAATAGAAAAAAGGTGTAAAAAAATTACATGCTTAAAAAAAGAACTTGCCGTCTAGTTTAATATCTACTTCTGGCTGGTCTTTT
>CAZYJH010000073.1:0-8389 GCA_964647775.1 uncultured Candidatus Bathyarchaeia archaeon | reverse complement strand
CACCTCAATAATGTGTGTGAAGGGGGTTCCGAGGAGCGAGAAGGTTTTCATGAAGATGTAAAACAGCAGAGAGAAGCAGATTACTATCGCAACAACTAAGCCTCCCGACCTTGGAATCAAGGGTTTGTCATGTTTGTTCATGTCCTTTCCCACTAGGTTTGCGGCTTTAGCTGAACTGATCCACTTTTTTGTGAGAAACAGGGTTACAAAGAAACTGAACAGCAGAATCAGCCCAGCAAGAGCCAGCTCATCAAATTCAACAGATACAAAATCAAGGAAAGTAGCGAGACTGGTGGAGAGAAAAGGGGTAACAGCAGACAGCAAAGTCAAGAAAGTTAACACAGCCATTTTTGTTGCCTCATTTTCTGTATCAGTTGATTAGGAGCTTTTTATTTCTCCTGTTTTAAACAGCATCTGTACGCTTAAAGACTTAAGCATTGCCCATGAAAAAGCGGTAGGCGACAGACTTTTTCTTATTTTGTCCAGACGCCTCTTCCGAATCCGCGATAAACAAAACCCGCCCGCTCTGCCTTAACAGGATCAACAACTTGCCCCATATCCACTATGGCTGCGGGCTGTTTCATCAGCATTTGGATTCTCCGCAGATTCAATCGTGTGAAACGGTCATGCGCAACTGCCACAACTAAGCAGTCTGCTCCCTCAACGGTTTTTGATAAGCTTGATTCAGCAGTGTAGCCCATACTTAAAAGTTCATTGTGAGAAAAGAAGGGGTCATAGACTTTGACGGATGCGCCCCTCTTTTTCAGCTGGTTCACAAGCTTCTTTGGGGCAGAATTGGTTACTCTTTTTCTGTTCGGAAGAGAAGAGATACCGAAAACCGAAATTTTGGCTCTTCTTAACGTCTTTTGGCACGATTTCAGCGCATCCCTCACTAGACGTATTGAATGATCCAGTGTTTCATCGTTTATTTTTGTAGCCAGCGACAACATGCGAAGCTTAACATCTACCGCCTCTGCCTCATCAACCAGAAAATACGAGTCTCTTGATTTATGAAGCCCAGCCATCCTCGAAAAATTTAGCGGATCAATAATATTCAACACTTTAGTGAAGTCTATTCCTGCCTTCTCGCAGAAATGTGCGAACTCGTTTGCGAAGGCGATGTTAACGTCTTTGTATGATTCCTCAAGCAGCTTCACGGTTTCTGCGGTTTTTATGTTTTTTACTCTCACGATTTCTCCTTTCGTGATTGTTTCCAGAACCAAGCACGCAATTTTTAGGCTTCTTTTGGTGATTCCGCCAACAACTTTTGTGCAGTTAGGTATATCCTTTGAAGGCTGCGTTGTATTGTTGAGCGTCGAAGCGTATGCCAGACCAAAGTCTTTTCCAGCTTCTAGTCCAGAGGCGTTTTCCAGTGTTTCCTTTGCCACGGTTTCGGTCATACCTGGACCCATCGTGTTCTGGAAAATGATCAAAGAGTCTGTGGTTAGGCTCATGCCGACGTCTCTGCATATCTTTTCGAGCCGGGAATAGTCGGGCTTCTTCTTTTTGTCAAGAACAGAGGGAACGCCGATCATTATGATGTTGCTTTCTGAAACCGCTTTTCTGAGGTTGGTTGTTGCCCTGAAACTGCCATTCTTTATGTGCTGTTCGATGAACTGGCGGAGGCTCGTTTCTGTGAAAGGAGACTGTCCTCTTTTTAGTTGGTGAACTGTGTGGCTGCTAGAGTCAACGCCAGTAACGTTGAAGCCTGCTTCGGCGAAAAGGCAAGCTGTAACTAAGTCGCTTCTTCCGAGGCCTACAACACAGACAGCAATTTCTCGCCGTTTTTCCTGTGACTCCAAGTCTTTGGCTGCAATCTTCATGACTCTAGACATTTTTTCTCCTCCACCTCATAGCGTTTCTGTGTTATTAATAGGTGACGAACATTTTCGTTGCAAGCAGATTAAATAGACAAAAAAAGCTATTGGCTGAAATTGACAGGTAACTGTAAAATTTTCAGGCTGGTCTTTTGGTCTGCCAGTTTATATTATGTGCGTGGATTCTGGGACGTCCTCTTTGACTTCTTTGGAGTGGCAGACGGTAACGTTTCTGGACAGAGTAACGTTGTCTCTAATTGATGTGTAGTCGCCGATTACGCATCCTTCGCTTATTATTGCGCCTTTGCCGATTGTGGCGCCTTCTCCGATAACCGCGCTCTTCACTGAAGCCTTGTCCATGATTGTTGCGTAGGGTAAAAGGACAGAGTTTTCTATTTGTGCATTGTTACCGATTGTGGCGTCGTTTCCGATTACCGTGTATGGACCCAGCGTTGTTCCATGTCCAATTTCTGCGTTTGAGCCTACACAGATGGGCTTATTGACTGTCACGTTTTGACCAAAGGCTACGTTATCTCCAATAAGTTGCTTTTCTGTTTGTGCGTCAAGCTCAATCCTGTTTGCCTTCAGGTAGTCTTCTGTTGTGCCTATGTCTATCCAGACGTCTTCGAATCTGTGACCGTACATTTTGTCTTCTTCTGCCAGCCTCGGGAACACTTCATGTTCAATTGACACTGGCTGCCCAGCGGGGATGTATTCGAAAATTTTTGGGTCTAACACGTAGATGCCTGCGTTGATTAGGTTGCTGGGCGCCTCTTCTTTGGGTGCCTTCTCTACAAACTGTGTTATTCTTCCGTTTTCGGCTAGTTTGGCGGTTCCGTATCTGCTGGGGTCCTTAACCCTGTAGAGGGCTAAGGTGGCGATTGCATTTGATTCTTCATGTTTTTTGAGTAGCGCCTTGTAGTCGATTGTGGTGAATATGTCACCGTTTAAGACCAGAAAGGGTTCGTTGTGTCCGATTAGCTGCTCAGCGTTTTTGATGGCTCCACCTGTGCGCATAGGCTTCTTCTCTTTGGAGTAGGTGATTTGGATGACGTTTGTTGATGTGCCGTAACGTTGCATGAAAACTTCAGCCATATACTTCACGGCTAAGGTTGCCCCATCCACTCCGCTTTCAGCAAGTCTTTCCAGTGTCCAATCCAGCAGAGGCTTGTTTAGTATTGGAAACAGGAGTTTGGGTCGGGTGCAGCTGAGGGGTCTGAGTCTGGTTCCGATGCCGCCCGCCAAAATGATTGCCTTCAATGTGTTTCCGTCCTAAATATGTAGATGTTAAGGGTATGTAAGTAAAAGGTTTACGAAGCAATTCAAGCAACTTTTGGGCTTTTATGGTTCTGTGGTTGTGTTTGGCTGGATAAGGTTTAATTTACAGCTTACAAGTATGGTATTTCTTGCTGCGCAAAATATGCGGGGGTTGCCAAGCCAGGTCAAAGGCGCAGCCCTGAGGCGGCTGTCCCGTAGGGGTTCGAGGGTTCGAATCCCTCTCCCCGCACCACCTTATCCTTTGAGTTTTGTCTGGCTTGTGTTTTGGTCAAGGTTTTTTGACAAAAAGTCTTTTCAATGGTTTCATGTATTCTTTGGCAGAGGTAGAAGTCAACCTTGAGGCACAGAAACATCGTTGTTGTGTTGGTGTTGGTGTTGGTTACGGTTCTGGTTGAATCGCTTTTTGTTGTTGTCAGCCAGTTTTCTGTTCCTGGTCAATCAGTTTCAGATGACCAGTTTTTTGTTGGCGTCGAAATCGGCTGGAGAGCCAACGTCACTGAGTGTAGAGAGGTGATTGATAAAGTCAAAAATTACACCAATCTTCTGGTGTTGGCTCATTCAACTATAATGTGTGATGAGGCTACTCTCAATGAGACTTGTGACTATGCCTATGACGCTGGCATGTACATTTTGACCTATTTTGGTTCTCAGCTTAATTCTCCATATGAATCAGATGTCCCAGATAGAGTCTCGTATTATCCGTTTATGTGGGTCATGAAGGCTAAAGAAAGGTATGGAGACCACTTTTTGGGAGCATACTTTGATGATGAGCCTGGAGGAAACATGCTAGACCGGGGCAGAACGCCTATTGTCATAGGTTCAGACAGCCCAAGAAGTTACGGGGAAGCTGCAAGCGCCTTTATTAAAAGTACCTCTAAAAGCATGGATGTTATGTCGTATTTTGGTCAACCGATGGGCGTTTCACTATTCACTTCTGATTATGGTCTGTACTGGTTTGACTACAAAGCTGGATACGATGTGGTTCTCGCCCATTTTGCATGGAACAACAGCCGACCCTTACAGGTCGCAATGTGCAGAGGCGCTGCTAAGGTGCAGAACCGAGATTGGGGTGTTATGTTGACGTGGACATACAATCATCCGCCCTACATGGAATCGGCAGACGAGCTTTACAAGGACATGGTTTTGGCGTATAATTCGGGGGCAAAGTATGTTGCAGTGTATGATTCAACAGAAGAGTGGCAGGATAATGCCCTTACGGAGGAGCATTTTGATGCGATAAGGAATTTCTGGGATTATGTGCAGCAAAACCCTGACAAGCATGGAAGCCTCAAGGCCGACACAGTTTTGGTTCTTCCAGAGGCTTACGGTTTTGGTTTCCGTAATGTAAACGATACTATTTGGGGATATGTTGCGACTGACAATTGGACCAGAAAGATGTATGCTGATGTTTATGGTCTTCTGGAGGAGTATGGCTGCCGTTTGGATATTGTCTACAGTGACCCAGAGTTTAACGATGCCTTAGCGGATAGTTACAGTGAAGTGTTGACGTGGACGGCTGGAGCTGATGCCGACACGTATCCTGTTGTGAACCTCAATACCAGCATGGGTTACTCGACGATTCAGGAAGCCATCAGCACTTTTGCGACGGATATGGAACATACAATCTTTGTTAAGGCTGGAGTCTACCATGAGAATCTTGTTGTCAACAAGGGTGTAACGTTGATGGGTGAAGATAGAAAGACAACCATAATTGATGGGGGCAACCTTGGAACAGCTGTTACCATAGCAGGAAGCTATGAATACTTTCTGGGCTCTTTTTCTGTTCTGAGCTCATTTAATGTGACCGGTGCCACCGTGACAGGTTTCACCATAAGAAATGGTAATCTTCCCCCCTCGGAAGCTAATAATTCTGTTCTCCTTTCGGCTTCCGGAATCAATCTAACTCGTGCAATCAACTGTAACATAGTTGGAAATGATATAGTAGGTAACGGAGTTGGTGTCTATCTCAAATTTTCTGGCAATAACCGGTTTAGAGACAACAACATAGAAGATAACGCCTTTAACTTTGGGGTAGATGGCATTTCTCTTTTTGATTATTTTAACGACGTAGACTCTTCAAACACTGTGGATGGCAAACCCGTCTGTTACTGCGTCAATAAGCATAACCTTGTGGTGCCATCGGATGTTGGATACGTTGCCCTCGTCAACTGTACAGATGTAACTGTCCAGAACCTGCAGTTAACCAACAATTATAACGGGCTGCTTATTGTGTATACCCAAAACTCGACGATAACAGATAACACGCTCACAAACAACTGGGAAGGACTCAAGCTAGTTGGTTCTTCGGGTAATGTTCTTTCCGGAAATAAAATGAATAACAACAGGTACGCTTTTTCGCTTAACGACAAATTAGCGAATGACATTGACACCACAAACACTGTTGACGGAAAGCCGATTATCTACTGGGTTGACCAGTACGACAAGACTGTGCCCGCGGACGCCTGCTACGTGGCGCTGATAAACTGCACGGGAATCACTGTTCAAAATCTGCAGCTCTCCAACAACCGTCAAGGAATATTGCTGATTAACACCAGAAACACGACCATAACCCAGAACACTATAACAAATCAAAGCAACGGCATCGAACTTGAGATATCCTCAAACAACACCATAGCCAACAACTTCATAGATGCAAACATGAACTACGGCATCTACGTGTTGTATTCAGACAGCAACAGTTTCGCTGGAAACACAATAACAGGTAATGACGTAGGCATCTGTATCAACGCATCTTCAAGCAACAGCATCTACTGGAACAACATAACAGCAAACAACCAAGCCATCAGATTCGTTAACAGCGATGCCGCCAACAGCACATACAACAAGGTAAATGAAAACAACATAGCCATGAACGAAAATCATATCTTCACAGAACCTTACGCTAACTACAACACTATCTACCACAACAACTTCATCAACAACACAGAACAACTGAGCAACGAGCCTCCGGACTATTATCTTTATGGTCCAGTTACACTTTCTGATATGGTAAATTATTGGGACAACGGCTCTGAAGGCAACTACTGGAGCGACTACGAGAACCACTACACGAACGCCACTGAAGTGGACAACTCAGGCATATGGAACACGCCCTACAGTCACTATATAGGCGTAGACCATTTCCCGCTCGTGCAGCCCTACCCAATCCCCCGCTTCGAGTACCCATAAACCATACTTGAAGACCAACTTTCAGACAACAAAAAAGGGGTTGCCTTTAATAGCTTCCAACATGTTTTGGAACAATCATGCTTGGCGTTGTCTTGGCTCTGCTTTCCGCTCTATCCTTTGGTTTATCCCAAATCCTAGTCAGACGAAACCTTAACAAATCAAACTTCCTCTACATATCCCTGACAGTCACAATCATAGGTAACATCATCCTCTGGCCACTGGCTCTAACCTTCACAAACCTGACCGCAGTAAACCCTGAAGGAACAATGCTTTTCCTAATTGCGGGACTGCTTGCCCCAGGAATAGCCAGACTATTCTACTTCAAGGGAATGGAAACCGCGGGCATCTCAGCAAACGCAACCATATTCGCAACCTATCCACTATATACATCAATCACGGCAATTCTGCTATTAGGCGAGGTGCTCACAGTCGAAAACTGGATTGGACTCGCCTGCATCATAGCCGGAGCACTATTCGTTGGAAGAAGCCTAAACAACGGCGACGCCAAAACCAAAAACACAACAAAAAAAGGCTTAATCGTGCCAATCCTCGGCTCTTTGGCTCTAGCCTTCGCCCAAATATTACGAAAAGAAGGCTTGAACATCTACAGCGAGCCGCTGCTGGGAGTCGCAGTGGGATACGCCACAACGCTAGCCTTCTATCTCCTGGTAATCATAGTATCCAAGAACTCCGAAACCCCAAGGTTTTCCCGCAGCGACCTGCGCAATTTCTGGAAGCCCGGAGTCGGCATAGCCGCAGGTTGGCTGCTCTCCTTTCTTGCATTAAACCAAGAGATGGTGTCAATAGTTGCCCCAGTCCTGGAGACTGAACTGCTGTTTATCCTATTCTTTGCCTACATTTTCCTCAGAAAACAAGAAAAAGTCTCCCCTAAACTGGCTGCAAGCGCCCTTCTAGTCGTCGCAGGCGTCATACTCATCAGCATCAACTAACCAGCCGCACAATCATATCAGGAGTCTAATAGAGGTACATTGTTGAAAACAGTCTTTTCTCTGTTTTCCCAAGCAGAACAAACATTTGTCTCTTTTGGACCCTGAAGCTATTCCTTCTTTTCCTTAAAGCCGAGCGACACCGAGTTTATGCAGAAACGTTGACCCGTAGGAGTTGGGCTGCCATCGAAGACGTGACCAAGATGTCCACCACACTTTTTGCATGAAACCTCAATTCTGTGCATTCCAAAGCTGTTATCCGCCTTTGTTTCGATGCTGTCTTGGGAAACTGTTTCCCAGAAACTTGGCCAGCCTGTGCCTGAATCAAATTTTGTGTCCGAACTGAACAGGGAGTTTCCGCAAGCAGCGCACACATATATTCCCGTCTTTTTGTTTTTTAGAAGTTTTCCAGTGAAGGCGGGTTCGGTTCCTTTTTCGCGTAGCACATGATACTGTTGGGGTGAAAGAGTTTTTTTCCATTCCTCTTCTGTCTTGGCTACTTTGGGTTTAATGGCATTTCACCTCCATGAAGGTTCCTGATTCTCAAAAACTGACTGTGCTGACAAAAGTTGTTCTCATAATATTTTATAGTCATGGACACTTTAAAGGTTATATCTCAGCTGATGGCTGGTGCTTGTGACTGGCGGAACCTAGAGCCTTCAAGTATCCTGACTCCTTCAAAGGAAACTATCGCGGCGTCTTTGTTCTATCCATCTTACAGTGTTTGGTCGGCGCAATCCACGCAATCATCGGCTCGGCTCTTCTCTTCTCGGCTACAGGTGAACTGGCATACAGCATTTACACGTTTCTCTACGGAATCTCCTGCATAATCTTCGCGTATGGCCTTTGGGCAGACAAAAAAACTGGTTGGCTAGGCACCATAATCGTGTCCCTGTTCGTTATCTTGGTTGACGTCTCCACAGTTTTAGGCATGTCACTGATACCCGGAGTTCCGAGAGCTGCCGCCATAGGCGAAATACCCTACAGCCTAGCTGTTTTGGTTTATCTGTTTCAGCCCAAAATCGTTAAGGTCTTCAAGAAAAAAGACTAACCTCATTGCCCACGAAAATGTGTATTAGTTTTTATTTCTGTTTAAGCACTAGTATTTGTGCCGGATGACGAAAAGGCATTAGCTTGACGTTTAGGATGACATCTCAG
>CAZYJH010000072.1:0-8458 GCA_964647775.1 uncultured Candidatus Bathyarchaeia archaeon | reverse complement strand
TGAGTTTATGTGAGCCTCCGCACACCAGGTCTTCTCTTTTGAGGTAAACCTTGCATCCGACGAGTTTGCTGAAGTTCTGTGCGTAGTAGAGGGGGGTTGGTCTTCCAGCATAGTCCCTCAGCAGCCCGTTAAGTTTTGTTTGGAATTCAGCTGTCTGGTAATGCTTTTCGAAGGCTGCTTCCAGCTCGATGAGAATCGGCATCAAAACCTCGTTCACGTATTGTCCGCCGTAATCTCCAAATTTTCCCTTCTTCTTCACTTTAACTCACCTGCTCAATTGTCTGGTAACTTGATCTCCTTTGCATTTTCAACAAACGCCCGAACCTTCTCATGATCCTTGATTGCGGGTCGAAGTTCAACGCCACTGGCAACATCTACCGCGTAGGGCTGAACCGTTTGGACTGCCTCTTTGACGTTTTCGGGCTTCAATCCCCCTGCAAGAATCACTGGAAGAGGCGCAACCGCTTCCCTGATTTGTCTGCTTAGGACCCAGTCATGGACCTTGCCTGTTCCGCCGTATTGCCCCTTACTGCAAGAATCCAAAAGCACAGCATCAAAAGCTTTCAACTCTTCTATGGCTGCTTGGTTTAGGGCGTCTTTTGTTACGTAGATGGTTTTAATCAGACGGGTACCCTTTATCATTTCGCGAACTTCTGACGCGTCAAAACTCTTTTTTCCGTGAATCTGTATGGCTGTCGGCTTTAACGTTTCACAGACTTCAGCAAGCCCCTCTATGCTCTGGGGTGCCGTAACCACCACACTGTCAACGAAGACTGGCACCTGCCTCAGCAACGTTTCCGCCCTTTCCGGCGTCAGATTTCTTGGCGATGCGGGAACGCCCACAAGGAAACCGACAGCGTCTGCTCCGGCAGACACAGCAACGGCCAGGTCCTCTTCTCTGGTTATTCCGCAAATCTTGACTCTGACGCTTCTCAAGGGGCAATAACAAACTCCTTAACCTTTTCTTCGATGTTGCCAGCCATCATGATTGCTGACCCAATTAAAAAAGCTTGAGCGCCACATCCGCGAAGAAAAATCAGGTCTGAAACCGCCATCACTCCGCTTTCGCTAACAACAACCTTACCATGACCGTCATTGTTCTTCAGGATTCTTTCCGTTATCCTAATGTCCACTTCAAGCGTTCTCAGGTCACGGTTGTTAATTCCAACCAAATCAGCATCAGTTTCTATAGCAGCTTGGAACTCGGCTTCGTTGTGGGTCTCTAACAAGACCTCAAGATTTCTTGCATGCGCCTCAGAAACCATCTCGTCGAGGCTAAGTTCACAGTATTGCCGTTCGAAGAGGGCTTCTATCAGAAGAACAGCGTTAGCGCCGATTCTTGATGCGGCTTCAAGCTGTATTGGGTCTATGATTATGTCTTTCATGAGGATTGGAAGCTCTACAGCTTCCCTGACTTTTGTTAGATAACCTAGAGAGCCGCTGAAATGTTTTGGTTCTGTCAGAACTGATATTCCTGTTGCTCCGCCGTTTTTCATGGCTGCGGCAACTTCCTGTGGGTCAAAGCTTTTTCTTATGGTGCCTCTGGAAGGCGAGGCAGCTTTAACTTCCGTGATTACGGCGTTCTTCTTGTTTTCAAGGATTGCTTTCTTGAGGCTAACAGGGGAGAATGTGCCTTGAGCTGAAACTTTGTAGTAACCTCTATTGAGGGTTTCTTTGGCGTCCTGTGCTAGTGTGTCGAGGAAGTCAGGCATGTTCTGTCTCCAACTGTTCAAGCTTTGATAGGTCTCCGCGGGAGAATTTGATGAGTTCCTTGAGTTTCCTGTAGGCGGCGCCGCTTTCAATCGTTTCGTGGGCTACTTCTATTCCGTAACCGAAATCGTCAGCTTTGCCTGCTACGATGATGGCTGCAGCCCCGTTAACCTGCACAATCTCCCTTCTTGGATCGTCCCTTTCGTAGTGTCCATTCAGGATTTTGAAGGTAACTTCTGCGCTTTCCTCTGGTGTGGTTCCTTTGATTTCCTCTATTTTTGCCTGTTTGACGCCGAAATCTTTTGGCGCCATCTCCCTTGTACTAACCTTTCCCTCTCTTAACCACGAAATAACCGTCTTTCCTATGGTGGATATCTCATCTAACCCATCTAAGCCGTGGACGACCATCGCTTCTTCAGAACCAAGACTCTTAAGAGAAATGGCTAAAGGCTCAGTCAACCGGGGGTCATAAACTCCCAGCAGCTGGGCATTGGCGTCCGCCGGATTAGTCAGGGGACCAAGAACATTGAATACGGTTCTGATACCCACCTCTCTTCTTGGACCGATAGCATGCTTCATGGCTGGATGAAATGCAGGAGCAAACATGAAGCCCACGCCAACCTCTTCGATAGCCTTCTCAACATTCTCAGGTGTCATGCCGAGGTTAAGCCCCAGCCTCTCCAGAACGTCGGCGCTGCCGCATTTGCTGGTGACTGACCTGTTTCCATGCTTAGCTACTGAGATATCTGCTCCGGCAGCAACAAACGCCGCGGTGGTGCTGATGTTGAAGGTTTTGATTTTGTCTCCTCCAGTTCCGCACGTGTCAACCAGCCGCCCCTTAACAGTGGGGTGAATTCGGCGACAACACTGCTTCATAACTGCGGTGAAGGCTGTTATCTCGTCGGATGTTTCGCCTTTTAGTCTGAGGGCGGTGAGGAATGCGCCTATTTGGGCGTTTGTTGCTTCGCCAGACATGATTTCTTTCATGCTTGCCGTAGACTCTTCGTGAGTTAAGTCGCCGCCGTTAACCAGTTTCCGTATGTTCTCTTTAATCACGGTCGTTCCGTCCTTCAAGAAAATTTTTGATTATCTTTTTTCCGTCCTCACACAGTATGGATTCAGGATGAAACTGCAGTCCTGTGATTGGGTATGTCTTGTGGCGGACTCCCATAACTTCGCCGTCGTCAGCGGATTCGGCGCTTATCTCGATGCATGGGGGAATGGAGCTTTTTTCTCCAACAAGAGAATGATAACGCGTTGCCGTGAACGGGTTTTTAACGCCTTCAAAAACGCCTTTCCCATCATGCCTTATTACGCTGGTTTTTCCGTGCATCAGCCGCCTTGCCCGAACAACTTTTCCGCCGAAAACAGAAACTATGCCTTGACTGCCAAGACAAACCCCCAACGTGGGAATCTTGCTGCTCATGTTTTGCAGAATTTCTGAGCAAACTCCGAAATAGTGTGGGTCTTCGGGTGTGCCTGGACCTGGAGAAATGACTATGCGCTCGGGTTTCAGTTGCATAGCCTGTTTAAGGTTTATTTGGTCGTTTCTGTAAACGGTGGGGTCTCCCCCAAGTTCTCCAATGTACTGGACAAGATTGTAGACGAAGGAGTCATAATTGTCTATAACCAAAACTTTCACTTTTTCTCACTTCCTGAAACTTCTAACGCCTTGATTAACGCCTGAGCCTTCTGCTCCGTTTCAAACCATTCTCTCTCAGGATCAGAGTCTGCCACTATGCCGGCTCCAACCTGAATGTGAGCTTTGTCTCCGTTGGCGATGAGCGTTCTGATGGTGATGGCGAAATCTGCGTTGCCGTTGTACGAGAAATAGCCTACAGCCCCCGCGTAGGGTCCCCTCCTTGTCGGCTCCAGCTCCTCGATTATCTCCATCGCCCTGACCTTGGGGGCTCCTGAGACTGTGCCGGCTGGAAAAACGGCTCTCAGCGCGTCGTAGCAATCACATTCGTCTCTGAGGTCGCCGACAACCCGCGAAACGATGTGCTGAACGTGGCTGTATTGGTGCACCTTCATGAATTCTGGGAGGTGAACGCTTCCAAACTTTGACACTTTTCCGATGTCGTTTCTGCCCAAATCCACCAGCATCACATGTTCAGCCCGTTCCTTAGGGTCTGCCAGCAGCTCCTCGGTTAGCCGCTTGTTTTCGACGGGGTCTTTTACGTGTGGTCTTGTGCCTGCTATCGGAAAAGTTTCAACCGCCCTGTTTTCGACTCTCACAAGCATCTCCGGGCTTGATCCAATTATCTGATGTTTGCCAGACTTGAGGAAGTACATGTATGGTGACGGGTTTATTTCTCTGAGGTTGCGGTAGAAGCCAACTAGGTCGCCTCTGATCTGAAAATCGTAGCGTTTGGAGAGAACAACCTGAAAGACGTCGCCTGCAGTCACGTATTCTTTAGCTTTCTCCACGGCATTCTCAAACCTGTCCTTAGATATGTTGACTTTCAGCTGCTTATGTGATAGTGCTCCGTGTTCGTTTGGCTCTTGTAGTAGTTCATCGATTTCTGGTAGCCGATTCCCGTTTAAGTGATAGTATAGTGCCTGACGGTTTCTGTGGTCATAGACGATGCCGTCATCGAAGACGCCGACCTCAACGTCGGGGAAGTTCTGGTCGTCAACTGCGCTTTCGGGCAGTTTTTCCCAGCATCTAATCGCATCGTAGGAGATGTATCCTACGGCTCCGCCGATGAATCTTTGCTCCTTGAAGCCCGGCAGGTTCATGAGTGTTTCTTTGATTACAGCCAAAGGCTCTTTGACTGTTTTTCTCTCTTCTTCGCCGCTTCTTTTGTTGCGGATAACTGCTTCTCCGTTTTTGATTGTGATTGTTAAGGTTGGGTCGAATCCTATGAAGGAGTATTGTGACAGCTTCTTCGGTCCTTCAATTGACTCGAGAATGTACGTGTTTTCGTATTTGTTGTAGAGTTTCGAGAAGATTTCGAGAGGCGGCTTTTCGAAGGAGAGTTTTCTAATCTTCAGTTGGCGAGTGACTTTAGAGATCATTGGTGTTGTCGATCTCTGGATGCCAAACATTATCCCTCATGCCGCAACTCTCCTAAGGAACACTGATAGACCCTAACGTCTTATTTAAACCTTCTGAGTATAAAAATGTGCCTTACCCATTGTTAAAACAAACAGAAGACACCAAAATAACAAGCGATCCGCTTCTGAAACCGTAGGCGCAACTTTAATTAACACCTCAATTAAATTGTATGAACTGATTGCCATGAGTGTTCGAAGAAAAAAACGGAATGACGGCGCACGGATGCCCGCCCAAGGCGCTGGGCTTCTAAGATTCTTCGAAGAGGACACCAGAGGCGTCAAAGTAAAACCTGAAATAGCTGTCATCCTATCCGTAGCCCTTATAGTAGGCAGCATTTTAGCATCAGTCTTTTTCTAACCGCTTCCTACTTTTCGTGCAGAACTTCGATGCGCTGAACAGAACTTAAGTTAACAAAAACTTCGCTTCTGTCTTCTCTGCTCACGATCTGCGGCACAGGCTGAGCTATAGTAGACCGCAACGTCACAACCTCAGCGTCGGAAAGCCATATGCCCGGAGGTTCCCTAGTTACAGCTGCTAAGGTTCCTTCAAACCCGTAAGAAGGATCCAAAATTGCAACCATTTTTCGTCCAACATGCCGCTCAAGAATCTGAAACACTGAGGGCGGAGGGGGTCCGGCTTTTGACATAGCCCTTCAACTTACGTTAAATTCGCCATAAAAGCTTTTACGCCCCAAAATTATGATTTTAAACATACTTTTTGGTGGGTGCCCCCCAATAATGGCGTCCAGTTTATCAATATTTATTCATAAAAGTGTCTATGGAATTTTCTTGATATAATCCTGATTATGTAAAAAAGGTTCTGTCTCACCTTTTTCTCGGCACATTTAAGTATCCTGAGGAGGCAGGAGTATAACATTAATATTTTTGAGCGTTTCCTAGAAGGATAAATGACGGAGAGGCGTCAGGTTGACCGACAATTCAACGGATAAATACATTGACAGGATTGTGAAGCGTTATTCCAAACTGTTTAGCCTTCCCTCCCGAAATAAACTCGTACTCTATCTTGGAGTCCTGTGTCTGCACGGCGGAATCCTGTCACTCTTGCCTCTGAATCTTTCTCTCGAAAACTTTGCTGTTGGTCTGGGCTTCGGCGCAAGTTTTCTTGTCCTGACTTTACTTTCAGACCTTATAATCAGCCGCGTCTGCATGAAAAATGACCTGATTTACAATTTGAGGCGCATCTCTGCCCTCTCCTTCTTCTCATCTCTTGTATGGTTTGCGATCGTTATTCTCGGCAGCTTAATCAGCGCCCTTATCGGAGCACCAGAGCTTTGGATCAGATTCTTCTTTCTGGGTTTCAGCGGATCCCTGATACTACGTCTGTTAGTTCTTTCCGTCACCTCCTTCAACGGAACTGCAGGAACCATCTTTTCCTCTCTTTTTCAACCCATCTTAGCTGCGCTTCCCATACTTTTTATGGGCTCTACTGTCGGGTTTGCCCTAGAAATGCCGCTTCTAGTGTTTGCTTTAACTTCTGTTTCTGTGGCTCTCTTGAGCGTGTTTGCTTTCAAATATGGGATGGATCGAGTGGGAAGGGGAATCCTTGGCATTCCCTCATCTGTGCTCTTCAAAGCCTTTTTAGCCAACTGGACAGAGGACCTTATTGCACCCTTGGAGCGTTTCTTTGAGGAGCTTGGTAACGAAGAAGATGTCAAAGTCTCTTTGTTAACTTTCAGAACCGACGGAAAGATAAAGGCGGTGATTGTTGTTCCAGCATTGCATCCTGGACCCTTCAAGAACCTTGGAAGCAGCCTTCTCCCATCCTTGATTCAGACGAGCTTGCAGAACAAGTTTGGTTGTGTTGTCTCTGTTCCTCATGGCTTAGTGGGTCACGAATTAGATGTTTCCACCCAGTCTGAAAATCAAAGAGTTATACAGAACATACTTGAATTCGTGGGCTCCTCCTCCACATACTCTAAAGCCACAGCCATGGAGCGCACCGAAAGCGATGACGCAAAGGCCAGCTGCCAAATCTTTGGAGACTGCGCTTTTCTCACCTTAACCACGGCGCCGAAAACCATTGAGGACCTTCCCCCGGAACTGGATTCCTCGATTAACAAAGAAGCTGAAAAACGGGGGCTTTCTGTTCTCGCCATTGATGCTCACAACAGTATGGGCGGTTCGTTTGACCGAGATTCTGCTGTTAAATCCTTCAGTAAAGCTTCTGTGGATTGTCTCGAAAAAGCGCTGAAAAGCAAAGACGCGTCCTTCAAGGTGGGGGCAGCAGCAGTTGTGCCCCAAGATTTCACGGTTCAGGAGGGGATGGGTCCCGGAGGCATAACCGTGATTGTTGTGGAGGTAGGTGGCCAGAAGGTGGCCTATGTGACCATTGACGGAAACAATATGGTTTCTGGGTTGAGGGACAAAATCCTCTCTGCGCTGAAGGAGCTGGGAATAGACGACGGCGAGGTTCTCACCACTGACACCCACTCGGTATGCGGCATGATACGTTCTGCTCGAGGCTACAATCTGGTGGGCGAAGCAATCGATCACCAGAAACTCATCAGCTACATCAAAGAGGCAACTAACAAAGCTTTAGACAACATGGGGCCTGCGGAGGCATCGTGGCGCACCGAAACAATACGTGACGTCAAAGTCATTGGGGAGCAGCAGATAACAGAACTGACTATTCTGGCTGACAAAACAACGAATCGGGCTAAGAGCCTCGCCGTATCCATCTTTCCCGCGGCTGCCATATCCTTGATTCTGCTTCTGCTTTTTATCCTCTAGATTTCCTATCATAAAATTTCCGAAAGCCTTATTCTATATGTTGTACTTTTTCATGGTAGGTGTTATGTTTTGAGTTCAAAGGATGAATTAGTTGACTTTTTCAAGAACCAAATCAAAATTGAGCAAACCATCGTGGACTCGGTGAAAGAGGGATTAGTTGAAATCGAGAATCCAGCAGTCAAGGGAGTTCTGACAGGAATTTCCCTAGATTCCTTGAAGCATGCGGAAATGTATTCCTCTGCCATTACCTTGTTAACCAGTGTTCCTCAGGCGTTGACAGAAAAAAATCTTGACAAGCAGAGAGCACTTGTGAAGAAGCACATACAATTAGAGACGCTGGTCATCCAGAAACTCACCGAGATTATTCCGTCTGTCCAGAACGAGAAGGTTAAGCTTCTCCTTGATGCGATTTTAGCGGATGAGAAGAGACATCACACCCTCCTTCAGAAGGTCTTGGAGATTCTCGTTAAAGGCGAAACAATAACCGACAAAGAATGGTGGGATGTCATGTGGGAAAACGTGCCGTTCCACGGAGCCCCAGGCGGCTAAAAAAAACTAAAAACTGTTTTAACTGAAAGAGCAAGACGACACAGCCGTCGCCTTTCTCAATCAGCCCATTTTTTGATGTTAGTCTATCTTGCAGTCTTTCAGCAGTTTTTGCCAGCGGCGGTCAACTTCTTTCTGGATGTCTTCGATAACATGCTTGTTTTCGGGCTTGAACAGGTGCCTGAATCTTCCCTGAGTCTTAAGGTAAACCTCTACCGGCAGCTTCCTCTCCGGATACTTTGCTATGAGTTTGCTCGGCGTTGAAAGCTTGTATTCTCCGTATTCTGCCTCCCACAGTGGGAAAATGCATGTTTGGACTGCCAGACCAGCGATTTCAACGGTTTTTGCTGTTTCGCTTCTCCAGCCTCTTGGGCAGGGAGCAAAGGCGTGC
>CAZYJH010000071.1:0-8540 GCA_964647775.1 uncultured Candidatus Bathyarchaeia archaeon | reverse complement strand
GCTCGAAGCCGCTCCTGAAACGAGGTAACCATTCCCTGACACGAGACCTGGTAACGGGCCTCAGTCATGGACGAGAGCTCCCATAGAAGATGGGTTTGATGGAGCTGGGGTGTACGCACCAAGGCTTCGGCCGAGGTGTTCAGCCTGCGGCTTCCAACCGCTCAAGGTGCCGGGCTGAAAAAGTTTTCTAGTGTCTGAGCAATTTCGGATAAGCACGTAATGTTTGGCTTGTGTTCGGTTATATTTTGCGAAAAAAGATGTTTTTTGGGCTTTTTCTGTGTTGGCGGTGTTCTGTATGGCAAAAGATAAAAAGAAAAGGGGCTTAAGTTGTTGTGTGGGTTAACTGGGAGGATTCTGTTTGGATATCAATTTGGATGTACTGTTGATTCAGGTTGTTGTGAACATCATCATTTTGTCGCCTGTTCTTTGGCTGGCTGGAAGAGCGCTTGTTGGAGGAGAGAAAGCGAAATTCGTTGATGCAGTGTGGATTGTTGTTTTGGGGACTTTAATAAGCACCGTTTTCAATCACTTCTTTTCAGGCGTTATTGCGTCAATAATCCTGTTCATAATATTGCTTGGTCTAGTGAAGCATTTCTTTGACTGCGGATGGTGGAAAGCTCTCGCAATCGCAATACTGGCTGTAATCTTCTTCGTTGTGATAATTGCATTGCTTGCACTTGTTGGAATAGGAATAGGACTAACGCTGTGGCTGCTGTAGAACATCCGAGAAACGAAATTCCCTCTTTTTCTTTTTTTGCTCTTCGGAAGGCGGTGACGTGTTCAGGGAATTATTTCGCAGCTGTTGTATTTCAGGTGGTTAAAGTCTGAGAGGCTGATTCTTTTCTCATCGATTAGTGTTTTGACCCGCGGTACAGATGATCTCAAGGATTCGACAAGGTTCTTGACGGTTCTGCACACCAGACTGTAGGCTTCGCTGCTCCACCTTTTCGTTATGTTGGCGTAAAGGCATCTTCCTCCACATTCTCCCAAAATTTCGCAGCTTGTGCAGGGTTGCCCAACATAAACCTGTTTCAGTTGTTGGGGATGCGAATCTTGGATGTGTCCCATGTAGTAATCTTTCATTCCGCTCATGGTTGGGCACGGTATTATGTGTCCGTCCGTTTGTATGCTGTAGTTAGCCCATCCTGAACCGCATCTCAGGAGGCTTTTCTCTCCTAGGAGAAGCGACTGCATCACACCCAGAAAGGGATAAAGCCGCAGCACTTTGCCCTCTGTCTCCATTGTGTTTACCCAAAAGTCCACAAGCGTTCTTATTTGGGGGTTGTAGCTGTTTTCAGCCCATTCCTTGAAGTTTCTTTTTTGGAAGTCGTTTTTCCAGAATCCTGCGTCAAGCTGCCAATGAATTGAACTGAAGGAGTGGTCGGGGTTGTTTAGGAGCCAGCTGACGTTTTCGTGGATGTCGGTTTGTTCCATGAGGGTCATTCTGGCTGTTATCTCGCCGTTGAAGCCGTTTTTTCTGGCGGCGTTGATGTTTTCGGTTACTTTTCTGTAGATTCCTTTTCCTCTGTAGTAGTCGGTCAGTTTTTGGGTGCCGTCTATGGAGACGAAGATTGTTGACAGCCTGTTCAGGTATTCTGGCTCAAGCCTGTTCAGGTGTAAGCCGTTGGTTTGGATGTTGAACTGTTTAGCTTTGACGTTGTCCATTATCTGCTTTATCTTGTCGATGCAGAGCATTGGTTCGCCGCCATAAAAAATCAGCACCGCCTCAGGGTCTTCTCCAACAAACTTCTCTAGGAGTTTGATGTCGTAGCTTATTTCGTCGGGAACACCATAGTCCACGGCAAAGTCTCCGAAGTCAGCATCCATGTCTTCACACGATTTCCCATAGCAGTATCTGCATTGCAGGTCGCAGTTAGTAGTTAGCAGCAGATGAAAGAGCACTAAACACACCTCATCTTTCTATTCTTCACGGAACACTGACACAAGTAAACCTTTCCCGATTTTTGAATTATGCTACGTCTCCAGTTAGCTAAAGATTTGTTTCTGTTGGTGCGCGGAAACCAGAAAAAATACTGTTTTCAACAATCAGCTGCTATTAGGACCCAAATATGTCCAATACAAAAACATGAAAACCGCCTTAATTGTAAAAGAAACTTATGACGGGGCACTTAATCAAGAGACCTTAACAGGGTATAGCTTTCTTTTGACAATTATCAAAAACAGCACGACAGTCAAAATCATTGGCAGAATTGTCCATGAAGGAAACTCTGGAATTACTGATGCTGGGGCAACTTTTGCGACCCAAAGAAGACCGTTTCTGTCAGGGGCGTTTTTGAAGCCAGTGAAAACATAGTTACCATCATCTGCTTCGATTATGGAATTGATGCCATTATTGATACCACTTTTTGGAGGAAAGGAAACTTCCCCTTCAAGAGTTCCGTTTTCGGAAATCTTTAGGACCCATCCAAGACCGTCATAAACAGGGTAAGTAACTCCTGCCAGCACATAGCCGCCGTCACCTGTTTGGGCTACTGAATGAAGGAAACTCCATTTTGCACCAGCAAACCTGTAAACACTACTCCATTCCCTGTTTCCTTCCCCATCAAACTTGATTACGCCGCCACCATTGCCTGCTGCAAGCAAGTAACCGCCATCAACTGTTTTGATTAGGGAACTTGCAATAACAGCATTGGTTGTCCATTGGATGTTACCCACAGAGTCAATTTTTGAAACGTTATAGTTTGCAGCCAGTATGTATCCTCCATCAGGCGCTTGCAGAATTACTTGTGCAAAAGAACTGCCTCTGCTTAACCCAAAGGTTTTGCTCCACATTACGTCTCCATACGAGTTGGTTTTGACGGTCAAATCCCACTCAGATATGCAACCCGCCAACACATATCCACTTTCACTTGTTTGAATAACTGAGTTAATTTGAAAAGGAACACCTGAATTCGTATAGTTCTTACTCCATTCCATGTTTCCTTCAGAGTCAGTTTTAACAAAATTGCTGTCACCAGTTCCAGCTAACGCGTAACCTCCGTCAGCGGTTTGTACTAAAGAGGAGAAGAAGCCGTTTCCATACGTTTGGCTCCATTCACCTCTTCCGCTGGAATCAATTTTCAGAAGAAGGCATTGTCCGTCCGTGTATCCAGCGATTGCGTATCCTCCATCAGATGTTTGGATAACTTGGTGTCCAGAACCGTACATTCCGTAGGCTTTGTCCCAAATTGTTGAGGTTTCAGCAACGACAATGTTACTGGAAAACAGCAAACAAATTGTCAACAGCAACACAACAGAAAGACAGGCTTGGGTTTTACTCATTTCTTGAAGCCCCAAATTTGATACACTTTTTGGCAAGCAACAGAAATCCTGTGGAAACAAAAAACAGAGGCAAGATAATCCATGAGGGAAACTCTGGGATGTAACCAACTGGTGTATATTTTTCATTAATGTTTACTGATTCATACATGGTGGGTGGACTACCAAGAGGGTCGCCAATTGCACCTCCAATGGCGTACAAAATGTCAGCTACTACGCCTAATTGTGTAAAGTATCTAGAATTTGGTACGGGGGTTGCAGAAGACCAGCTATCTGTTTCTGGGTCATAAACATAATGCAAATCCAAACCTGTAACATGGAGTCTTTTTGGAGCAAACAAGCCCGTAGTGAAACATGCAGCAGCTCCCCTCAATCGAGTTGGCAAGTCAGCTCCAAAACTCCAACTGTCAGTATCAACATTGTAGATGTAAAGAGTTTCTTCAAAAATAATGTAGATTTTGTTGTCTAAAACAGCAGAAGCCATGTGTTCTGGCATTCCAAGACCAGTATAATTGGGCATTGGAGCTCCAGTTGTCCATGAATCAGTTGAAGGATCATAAATCTCTGTTTTATTACAGAGAGTTGGAAAAGAAGGGTGTGGCCAAGTACAACCTGCCATAACATAGATTTTTCCGTCAACTGCATGAGCAACTATAAAAGTTCTGTCTGTTGGCATCTGAGTTTTTGTTTCCCAAGCATCGGTTAGGTAGTTATAGGCTTCATTTACTCTTGTTGTAGGATTACCAGTTACTACTGTTCCACCAATAACGTAAATCCAGTTTCCAACCACAGCCATACCAAAACTTGTTCTTGGAGTAGGAATACCATTTTTGGTAACCCATGTGTCCGTGACTGGATTATACACATCCACACGCGCACCTCCCATAACATATATTTCGTCATCTACAACAGCAATTCTATGCTCACTTCTGGCTACTGGCATTGGCTCTAAAGTTGTCCAAGAACCATCCTCCTCCGCATATACTTTCTCAATTAACAAAAAAGGAGCTGCAACTACAGAAATAGCCAATAACAGAACTAATGTAGAGACTAGGAACTTGTTAGTTCCCTTTTTCATTTAAAGACCCACTTAAGTCAGCGGTTAGAATTCATAAAAGGGTTTTTATCAAGAAACCTTGACCAAACCTTAACGTACACAGTCAAGAAAAATTGACCCAAATTTTTATCGCGCACGCAAATCACAATCTTACTCGGCTAACCTTTTCCTGTAAACAACAGCCACAAACAATACCGCAACCAACGTAACTAGCAGGGGTGTCCATGAGGGAAACTCTGGGATTACAGGAACTGGATTCATTAATGGATTGTTATCTTGAAGTATGTCATGGTGATAATATGGTGAGTCTCCTATTCCGTCTCCATCATCATCTGTTCCATTATAGGCTGTCCAGTGATTCATGTCAATTGTTGGTCGATCAGACAGCCACACTTGAATGTAACTATCAATATTGTTTTGTGTTATGAGATTGTCTCCCAGAACATAATTTATTGAAATGTCAATAGTGTTGTTTTTGAAAGTGTTATATTTAATTAAATTGTTGGAGGTTCCTTGGAACTCAATTCCAATATCGCAATTCTGTATCAAATTACCCTGAATGGTAATGTTGGTTGCAGTTCCTGCTCCAGGTCTAGAAAGTATTCCATGGAAGTAATCCATGATAACAAGGTTTGTAATTGTAACATTTTTCTTATGAGATAAATCAATCCCTTTTTCAGAGGAATCGCCACTTCCTTTGAGAGTGAATCCTGCACCATCGAGTGTAATTGAATCTTTTAGAATCACAATATTGCCAGAAATGTCGTCTAGAAATGTGTATGTATTATCGTTTCTCTGAAGTAAATCCGTGCCATCTACACTTCCATCATGGTTAATTTGGATAGTATTTCCTGCCTTCACTATCTCCAAATTCAAAGTGGCTAACCAAAAAGAACTGAGAACCAGAATCAAAACGAAACGAGAAATCCTGCTCATTCCAAACATCTCTCTCCAATTTTATTTCTGACTATCACACCAACCAAAGTTGCTACGATAAGTAATGGTATAATTGTCCATGAGGGAAACTCTGGGATGGTTGGGTCTAAAGTGCCGAGGTGACCGAATCCAGAGCAATAAACAAGTTCGCTTGTGTCTCCCCATACTCCAACCTGGATGCCATCGTTGCCTAGGATAGTTTCATTAAAGTAGAAATAGTATTGCCAGAAAGGATACAGCGTCAAAGGGTTTCGCTCAATTCTGCTAGGAAATTTATCTTCGCTATAACGAAACGGTACCATACTAAAATATTCTTGGTAGAAGGCATTTGACAAGTCAGGAACTTTGACAGCCTCAATCGTACCATTCTCAGAGGAGATTCGAAACTCGTGGTTTTGAGCAGCCTCCAATGCTATCTGAAAGGCTTCCTCAGAGGAAATCTCGCTCAGCCCACTAACACTGTAAAGCCCCCAAGTATCATGAAATGATTCGAAAGCACCATAACGGAAATCCATGTCCACCCTTTTCCAGTCCATTACAACATCAGCTTCGGTGTAAATCCATTTGATGCGTGTTTCGTTCCCATCTTTCGAAACTTGAAAGGTTACATTTCCCTCTGTAAACTCTGTAGGTGAAAGATCGTTAACGCTGTTTAGAATATCCAGCATAGGCGCAAGATATGAGGCATCCTTGCCATAATTTCTTTGAAAGAATGTTTGATATCGTTGAAGTATTACCTTGGCTCGACCGAGAGTGTCGGTTGGTTGTGGCTCAGAATAAAAGTAGTCTTCTTCATCGTAAGACGTGATTTTTAGAAAGTTCATGTGCCCATTGTAAAAGATGCTCATTGCATCGAACGTGCTGTTGTTGTACTCAAAGTCGAAGCTTGGGGACTCCTCTTCTACAAGACCGCCGAAGGGGTCAAAGCGTGTAACATTCACAGGCGGCAACGTAGAAACGTATTCAGAGAGTTTCTTATAGAATTCCAGGGGACTTAAATCTTCAAAACCAGGTGGAACGACTGATGGCGGCGTCACAGAATATTTTGTTAGGTCAAGTCCAACAACATTAGATATAAAATCGAAAAGCTTGGCGTTAGCCGAAGATTCACTGGACAAGAATTCGTATAGCTCCGCATTTTCATCGGATTCTGAGGAATAGGCGGTTGGCAACTGAAAAAGAAAAAACACTAGAACAAGCACTGAAAACAGAGCAGCTTTCCTGTGCTCCACCAGAGGCACCAACAAAACAGTGAATCATTCAAAAGAAAAGTGTTTTTGTCAAGAAACCTTGACCAAATATTTTCAAAATAAAAATAGTCTAGTCAAGAAATCTTGACTTGTGTTTGTTAAAGGAATTGACTATGCTGTTGCTCCTTCTGTTCCCTCGATCATAAAGTATCCAGTGCCTGAGAAGAAAGGAGAATACTCAAATGTCATCTTCAGAGAGGTGTGAGTGCTATTACTGCTTAGACTGTATTTGCTAGGATCTACAAGATAGTATTTGTGAATTACTGAGATATCTCCCCACAGCAGACTGGTTGGAAAGGTGATGTTATACGTGACGGTTTCCCAAGTGGCATTTTTTTCGGTTGTTCCCCAGAAATAAAGCTCTATAGCAGGCTTGTCTGGAATAGAAGAATTAATTAAAGAAACTGCAGGTGTATGATCTCCAGTCCAGTTGGCTTCCACAGTAACTATGTACGCATTATCTGCTACAGAAAGAGGAAACGTGTAGAAGTTACGGTCTGGCACATCATCCTCTTTAGGAGTAAGCGCTACACCCACAACTACAATTAGTGAACTGAGAAGCAGAATCGTAATAAAAACAATCGGGAACCTGTTCACCTAATCACCAACAAAAAAATCCCAATTTTTTAAGAAAAGCTTTTTTGTCAAGAAACCTTGACCAGTAGTAATTTAATTTGGTCAAGAAAATTTGACCTGCTACTGATTGTGTGTTTATGTCTTGTTAAGACGAGTGGAGAGAGTTTAGACAAGTTTTCTGGTTTGGTTTGATGGTAAATTCTAAAAGGGGAAGTGTCTGATTTTGTTGTGTGCCAAATAAATTTAATCTTGTTGGGACGTTTTTGCGTTCGCGTGTTAAGAGCGTTTTTGACGAAAACCCAGTGCATCCCATGTTTATCCACTTCGAATGCACATACCGCTGCAACATGAAATGCGCCTTCTGCAATATCTGGAGAAAAAACATCTTCGAAAACGAGGCAACAACCCAAGAGTTTAAACGCAGACTGTTTGACTGCTGGGACTTAGGCTGCTCAATCGTAAGCTTCACTGGCGGAGAACCGCTACTAAGAAACGACATCGGGGAGCTACTGGAGTATTCGAATAAAGAAGTTGGTTTGTTCACTGGACTGGTTACAAACGGAATTTTGTTGGACAAAAGAATCAACGAACTCTCACGATACACCGACGCCCTGGCTGTGTCCTTTGACGTAAACAATAAGCAGCTATTCAACAGGACCAGAGGCGTTGACGCCTTCGAAAAAGTCAAAGCAAACATAGAATATGCCAGAAAATTGGGCATCGAAATTGACCTGATTTCTGTCATAACCAACGAAACATTCGGACACATAGACGACACAATCGAGTTCGCCAAATCGCTTGAGTTGCCAATCCATTTCTCTGCTGTCGATAACGTGCCACGAGAGTTTGTGGAAACATCAGAATCAAAAGAAATGAAGATTGCCGAAACAGACACTGTCCTAAAAAAGCTGAGGGAAGAGAAAAAGAAATACAAGAAAATCCATTTCGAAAGCGACTACTTCAAATTTCAGTCTTCAGGCGGATTCAACAACTTCCTCAGATGCTCATCCGCATCAACCACAATTTCTCTGAAACCTGACGCTTCTGCTGCCTTACCTTGCCCCTTCTTCACCCTGATGACAATCAAAAAAGATGAGAATCTGCGGGATGGTCTAAAAACAGAAAAAGCAAGAAAAATCATCAAGGAATGTGGCAAGTGGAGCTTCTGCAAGAACTGTTCAGTGAACTGCATGTATGTCGTATCGTTGATTAAGCACCCCTATTTTCTGATAAGGTGGATAAAAGACAAACTGTAAGCGCACACCAAGTCAATTTTTGGTTTTAACTAGGAAAAAATTAAAAATAGTTAAATTGGGTTAATCGGTAGTTAGTTCTGGGGTTTATTGTTTGTCTGAGCGGGAAACAATCGATAAAGTAAAAGGAAAACAAGGAATCCTTTCCAAGATTCAAAACTTCTTCACTTTAGGATATGGAACAAAAGA
>CAZYJH010000070.1:0-8703 GCA_964647775.1 uncultured Candidatus Bathyarchaeia archaeon | reverse complement strand
GAATCGCCAGAAAAGTCGGAGTAGCCCTGCAAACCTTTGCCAGCGGCGACACCGGCCTAATCCACGTGTCCAAAGCATAGGAGGACAAAACAAATGCCGAAACTTTTTGAAGCCATAAAAGAAGACCCCGAATACAAGCCCATCCTACCCGAACTGCTGGAACGAGCCAAATCCAACCTCATGATCAACGCAGTAATGAGAGAAGCCATCCTCAGCGACACAGCCAACGCACTCGGAAAAATGCATGACGTAATCGTAGACGCAGCCAAACCCGCACTCATAGGACGCGAAATCATCTGGGTCCTACCCACCACCGAAACCCTAGTCAGATTCCCAAAAGCAAAACTCGGCAAAGCCCACAGAACCGCCGAACTCTCACAGGTATGGATCACCCAAGAAAAATACAACACCATAGACATCAAAGCAGACCTGGAAATAAAAGCCGGAGCAGAATACTCCAAAAAATTCTTCGAAGACGCAGCATGGGGCGTAATGGAACGGCAAACAGCCGAGGTGGGCAGAGCAATCGCAGAACTGGAAACCGAAAAGGTCCTAGAAGTATACGACGACATAGACGCGGGCGACCTGGCAGGAGGCAGCGAATACAACGGCTCCGGAACCCTTGACTGGGCAGGACTAGTCGGATTCTGGAACAGAGTCAAAGCAGAAAACTTCAACGCCAAAGTAATGGTGATCAACCCTGCGCAGCTCGCTGACCTGTGGCAGCAGGACCAATTCATCCACAGCTTCTACTTCGGAGGCATGGCTGACATCCGCAGAGGAATCCTAGGCGAAACCTATCTTGGAATGAAGATCGTTGTCAGCACCAAAGTAGCAGCTGGAACAGTCTACTGCATCGACACCGACGTAGCCGCGGTTATGCTTCTGCGAAGAGACATACTAACTGAGCCCTTCGAGAACCCCAAACACGACAGATACGGCATCGCAGCCTCAGAGCGTATCGGTCTCGGAGTACTACGGAGCAAGGGTGTAGCAAGAGGAACAGGCTGGTAAACTGGTCTAAAGTTCCTTGACCCGAACTTCCCCCTTTTTTGGTGAAAAACATGAGTGAAATTAACTGGGGCAACTACGCTGACGCCTACCGGGCAATCCACGATGCAATGCATGGAATCCGAACCGCACACAGCATCTCTGTCACCCGCAATCAGGCAGGCTATATCACAGAAATTGTGGTCACCCACGGCTCAGTAACGAAGACCATCACGATAACGCGGAACCCAGCTAATTTCATTGAAGAAATCCAAGAAAACATCTCATAAAACAGAATGGAGGAAACAGAAAAGATGGTTGCAACAGTAAATGTGCAGCAGGCAGTTGGCGGCTCAGACGGCAGCCCAGGAACCTACAACAACGTAACCGCGAGCACCAGACTGCAGACAAAGGACCAGTTTGCTCCCGCAGACACAGGTTACCCGATTCCGATACCGGTCAGCGGCTTCAAGTACAGCTACTGGATTCACGTCTGCCTAGACCTAGCTGGAACCTTCACGCAAATCAACAATGTGCGCTTCTACTCTGACGGCGCTGTAGGCTGGAGCTTCGGAACAGGAGGCGAACTTCGGCGCGGAAACAGGGACTCCGGCGACCACGGATGCCCCATGCCAACGGAGTATGACTTGGCAACTGGAACAGAAGCAGACACAGGAGACAGCATAGAAGACGGCGCAGACGGGCATGGCTACTACAATGGTCAAACAACGCCCACCGCAAACGTGGCAGACGACACAGAAGGCTCACCCGCGACAATCGACTCAACTGACCACACTAGCACAGGAAAAACGAAAGCCGTTGTTCTGCAGTGCAAAGTAGCAAACGATGCTGTGCAAGGAGAACAAGCAGACGAGACACTCAGCTTCAAATACGACGAAATCTAGGAGGCTCCAGTTTGCTCGGTTATCGTCCCCTCGTTTATTTCTGGATAGCCGAGTACACGGACGGCTCCGCGTTGCCACAATTTGATCCGGAGACAGGCAAAGAAAACAGGTTCTCGGAGATTGATCACCAGAAGCTCCATCGTTTTGGGTGGTATCCCTTCTCGCCGAAACTGGCACAACAGATACTGAAAGCAGAAAAAACGGTTGTGACTCCAACCACAAACCCGTCATATGCAGTAACCTTGGAGAAAGGCGACAGGCTTGTGGCTCACAGAACTAATTCCATCAAGTTGTGTGTGCGTTCTGGCGGCGTTGAATACGCTGAGACTGTTTACGTTCTGGGAATCAAAGGAAAACCTCTGAAGTATCTGAATGAAAACGGAGAGGAGGTAACGTAAATGCCGACATTCGGCAACACCAGCATAGGCGCGAGTGAGCAGCATATTGGTTGGTGGAAAAAAGCAGCATCACAATTCACGGCTCCTGAAAAGGGCACAATAACAGACATAACCGCTTATCTTAGCCATAACCAGAACGGAGCAAATGTTACCGCCGTGATATACGCTGACAGTGGTTCAGATACTCCCGATGCTTTGTTAGGATACATTACCCGAAACGATGTTCCGGGCGATTCAACTTTCAGATGGTGCACATTTACTGGGTTTAGCATACCGATAACAAACGGAACAAAATATTGGCTTGGTATTAACAGTGATGCAACATACAGCGTTGTTAAAGCAAGCACAGAATCATGTAACAATAGAATAATCACTGGCACCGACCACCTTCCTCCAGACGACCCATTCGGTTCTGGAACAGATTCAGATAGCATAAAATTGAGTGTTTACGCAACATACACGACTGGCGGCGCAGCACACACTAAAACATGGGATGCTGATGCGCTGTTCAAGAAACTGGGCATAAAGGTTGGCGATGAGAAGAAGGGTCTTGTTGGAACAGCCACTAATAGTTATGCGACGCAGTGCAGTTTTCAGCGAAAAGCTTTCTATGCTAGCGGGCGGTTCTGGATTTTCTACGCTAACAGCAGCAGCGACATCGTTTTTAGAACTAGCACTGATGGGTTGTCGTGGTCTGATGAAACGTTTGTCAGAGACGGCGGAAATTATGGTCCAAACGTCTCTGTGTTCTTTGATGGAACATACGTTCATTACGCAGCGAATTCCACGGGCAGCTATCCATGGGAATCCGCAATCTACTACAGGAGAGGAACACCCGACAGCAACGGAACCATCACCTGGTCCGCATCAGAGCAGACCGTTAACACAGCCTACAACAAAGCATCTAACCTGCACATAGGAGTAGACTCCAACGGTTACGTTTGGATAGGCTACAGGGAATACACCAACGGAACACAACATGCCTACGTAATCAGGTCAGGAAACAATGATGGCACATGGGGAACCACTCCAAACGGTTTTCCCTACCAGCTTAGCGACGACCTCAGGCTCACATGGGCTGTTTCTCCAGTGCCGCTGACAAACGGCAAGATGGCGATGGTTTACACCGGCCACAATTCTGTTTCCTATGTTGAGCCCATTCACGTTAGGGTTTGGAATGGCGAAGGCTGGGAAAACGAGGCGACAACCACGAGCACCAGCTTTCACAGCATGTTCCATTCGGCAGTAGCTGAAGGCGATGACGTTCACATAGTTTTCATGAAGTTTGTTGACTCTGAAACTCCGCTTGAAATCATCTACGTAAAGTATGATTACAGCACAAACAGTCTCGGAACCGAAACGCCTCTACAATCCAGTATCCCCTATGAGGACGATGGGACAGACTACTGCGCGCCTGTGATAACCCGCGACGTTGCACGGAATCATCTATACGTTTTCTGGGGATTCTATCCAGAGCTTGGGCATATCTACTACCGCAAATGGAACGGTTCATCCTGGGAGGACAGAGTTGATTGGCTTGACGAATCCGCTGATGGCTTCATTGCTGATCACACGTGGTCCAGTTTCTATGTGTCAAATGACGGCTTCATGGGACTCTTATATCAGACAAAAAGTTCGTCTCCCTACAACATAAAATTTGCTTGCCTGCCGAGGGCTGCTACAGTAGATGCATTATTCAAGAAATTGGATATACAGGAAACTGTTGACGTTGATGCCCTGCTAAGGAAGTTTGACATCCTAGAAACCTTTGGTGTCGATGTTGATTTCCTGAAGCAAAAAATCAAATCTTTTGCGGTAGACGCGTATTTCGGTTCGGTGATGTTTCAGACAATTTCAAGACAAGTAGATGCTCTCTTCAAGAGGTTTGATATCCCTGAAAGCTTCGCAGTGGACGCCTGCTTCGGCGCCCTGATGACCCAAACAATATCAAAGCAGATAGATGTAGTGCTCAAGAAACTGGATGCAGCAGCAACCTTTGGCTTAGACGCCTACTTTGGAGCAGTTGCGGCTGAAACATACGCCAAAAGCTTCGGCTTAAGCGTCATATTCGCGTACAGGGTGAGGCTTCCGGAGCTGTGGCTTGACGAAAACGGAAAACTCGTTCTGAACGTTTCTAAACCCTACACATGGGTGGGAACCTGAAAATGACAGCAAAAATCGGATACGCAGAAGGAACCTGTTCGCGGTGCGGAAAAACTTATCGCCAGAAACGACCCGCAGACACGGTTGTATGTGACTGCTATCGGCGTTGTCCACTGTGCGGCGCCGAGATGACACTCTTTAATCCCAGTCTAAATCCCGGAACGTACAAGGCTGAAGAGGGGGCGGCTTTGAAGGGGCAATCTGTGGAGTCGCCGGAGTGGAACACTGAAACTGTTTACGTATGCAGCCGTCATTCTCCTCCCTTCTATTCATGTCAGAAGCCTGTGGAGGTGAAGCTGTCATGAGTCGCCGCCGAGAGGAACAGGACATGATGGACAGGGTTATTCTCACTGCCCTCAAGAGGGGCGATGTGCGTTGGACTGTGCTGGAGAAGAAGGTTTTGACTACATGCCATTCTTTGGCTACGCGGACAAGATTCGATAACAGGCTCAGGTATTTGCTGAAGAAGGAGTATATTGAGCGGGTCTGCCGAGGAGTTTACAGGATAACGGAGAAGGGAACAAAGTATATGCAGGTAATCTAAGCTGCATCAGACGTATTTTTTGAGTATCTCATTGTATCCTTTGACGGCTTTTCTGGGGTCATCAGAGTAGATAACAGCCCTGCCTAAACTAACCAAAGGGTTATGGACGTACCGTATCTTGTTGGCTTGTCCGCCCTGAGGACCTAGTCCCTGCAACAGAAACACCACCCTGTCTCCGACAGCTTCCTGAATGATCTTGATGTATGTGTCCTCAACGAAGCAGGTTAAGCCTACCACGCAGCCGTCCGCTCCTGCCTCCTTCACGGTCTTTGCTGTGTGCAGGTAGTATGGCTGCCCATCTACGGTTGTGCCTATCATCATCTTTTCTGCTTCCGGGTTAGACATCAAGGTGAGAACTATGACGCCCAAGCTGTTTTCGTGGGCTTTTTCCACAGTCTTCTGTATGTTGCCTGCGAAGGGAGAGAAGGTGAAGGCGTCGAAGCCCATCTCTTTTATCCAGTACAGGGCTGAGCCGTTGGTGGAGCCAATGTCCCCCAGCTTATGGTCCAGTATGGCAAGCATTCCCTCTTTGTGAATCTTTTTTGCGATCTCTGCTAGTATGTTGGTGTGTCCGAGGTAGTATTGGGTGTTCGGTTTTATGGAGCAGCAGTAGTCGCCTACCTGCTCGATAATGTCTAATGAGAAGTTGAGTAGAGTTTCTGCATCTTCCCTGTGGACGTACCTGTCTGGAACCACATTGTCTGTTCGCTGTTTTGGCAGCGCAGGATCAAGGTTGAGGTTAATGAAGCTGCCTTTCTCTCGGGTTGCCTTCAAGTATTGTTCGTAGAACATTTGTGACCCTTACTTCTTTGGTCTCTACGTTATTTAACTATTAAGTTGAACGAAAAAACTTCCGTTTAGCCACTACACCAACCAAAGTAGCAACAAAAAACAGGGACAGAACAAGCCATGACGGAAACTCTGGAATGCGCGCGCGCATTATCCCCGTATTAACTAAAAGAGAGCACAGCCCTCCTATTACGTATATTTTGTGTTGATATACAGCAATTGCAAAATAGGCTCTAGGGGTTGGCATTGACGTTTTTGTAGTCCACGTATCTGTTTCAGGATCATACATCTCATTAGTGCCGAGGACCGTGTTTGTGCCAACGAAACCCCCAATAGCATATATCTTACCATCCACAACCGCAACTCCAAGACCAGCTCTTGCTGTAGGCATCGGCTCTAAGGTCGTCCAAGAATCCTCAGCCGCAGAAACTAAAGGCAAAGAAAACGCTGGCAGAAGTAAAGAAAGAATCAGTAATAGAGCAAGAGCTATTCTTTGCTCCCCCATTTTAAGTACCTGACATAAATCTGACTTAACATAGCTGAAAAGGGTTTTTGTAAAGGTTTCTTGACTTGCGGATGACTAGGTTAGTCAAGGTTTCTTGACTAAACTTTTATTCCAAACCCGAGATCGATGTTTCTTGAAAAAAGGCTTCAAACTACTTACTGATTTCAGGTAAAGCATCTATTGGAACTTAATTCTGCATATATGTGAACACGTTTTGACCAGATTTGCCCACAACGGTTAACTCAACTGACCAGTGTTATTGGATAACAGATGGGGGCTTCAGAATGGTGAATGAAGCGGTGGAGAATGATCATGCCTTCTCTATTGAGTTAGATGTTGCCAAATTAGACGAGGTTGGAGACAGAGTGCTGATTGAAGGGCACATTGGGGAACTGATAGAGGTAAATTTTGTTGAAGACATGTTGGAAATAAAGGGGGTCGAAGGGAACATGAAGATAAACTTGAACGAAAAAGAGGTTCAAAGGCTCCTTAACACAAGAAGAGCCGTTAATAGGAGGTCTCGGCTATGAGACACGGTTTGGGGTCTGAACATCCGCTTTGTGACAGGATTCAGTTGCTCATGCTCATCATATTTTTTGTTGTTTGGAGCGCCGATTCGTTGAGCCACTTCTTTTTTGGATACTCAACCGTACTCCTTGACGTCTTAGTTTTTCCAGCGCTTATTGCGGGAACGCTGCTATCTCTGTGTCTCAGCCTGTTTTTGGTATCAAAATCTCATAAAGCAGTCCTAGAACAAGACCCGCCCAAGTTTGTTGATTCAGGAATATACGCTTGGATTAGGCACCCATTGTACCTTGGAACTTTACTCTTTTGTCTTTCTTTTCTGTTCCTTAGTGTCTCGCTAGTTTCAATTGGAGTTTGGGTTGCTTTTTTCATCTTCTTTGACAGAATGGCTACATACGAAGAGAAGAATCTGGTAAAGCTGCTAGGAGAACAATACGTTTCTTACCAAAAAAGGGTCTCCAAATGGATTCCAAAATTGCTTTGAGGTTACAATCGGAAAATCGAGAGTAAAAGGAGACGACAGTTTTGGTTTTTCCTCAATTTTGAGTGCTTGTTTTTTAGGGTTTACTTAACAGCCTGTCGAACCGAATCTCTTCCATAAACTGTTTATTTCATAAATAATCCTTTTTAAAAGCTTATTTTCGTGAACTAACCTTAAATCAGCCCTATTTCACCTATATTGTCTGGTGAAGTGAGCTTTGGCATCCGTTTCAGCCGACGACGTCCGCGACGTAATCAACGTAACCTCCGAGGAGATACCGGACAACAAAATTTCTAAAATGATTAAACGAGCCGAAGTCACGCTGGAGCTGGAAACAGACACGCAGGTGGACAGCAGCAACTGCAGCGACGCAGAAAAAGAAGCCATAACAGTTCTCTCCGCAGTCTACGCCATCTGCTACCTGACCGGCGGCTCAGCCGTGGGCTTAAGCTTCAGCGTGGGAGACCAGAACGTCAACGTCCAGGACAAGGCGCCTCCCTTAACGGTTCTGCAGGCGGAGCTGGAACGCATCCTAAAGAAACTGAAGGGGTCAACGCTGAGGAGAGCATAGACTATGGGAACGGTTCCGCAACAGTACTTCAGCTTCATCATGGACTATGCTCCATACTTCTATGTCATCCCCGGAACAGGCGTTGACACGGAATGGGAGAGAGGTCCAGCTCCAGCCGCCCACGCCATCGACTTCCTTACCGAGGCGTATCAGAGCAGCCAGTTTGAGAGCCAAAAAACGGCGGTCTACAACAAAATCGTTGACCTGGCAGACTATTTGCTGTCTATTCAATGCATTAACGACGAGAAACTGGCTTACGGGGGCTTCCAGAGCAAGGACGGCAGCAGCCACTACTACAGCATCGATGCCATGCGAGCCATCCCAGCGCTCCTGAAGGCCTACAATCTAACGGGCACACAGGCATATCTTGACGCTGCAGAATTGGCTGGAGAAACTTTCCTGTATAACATGCAGCATCAGCCCAGCATTCAGGGAGTACATGACATGTATTATGGCGGCTTTGCTCAGGCAGTCACCATCGCGGACGAGTGGTTGCCAGAGATGCACATCATAGACCTCTACGGCTTGATTGCCCTCAAAATGCTCCACGACCAAACAGGCGAAACACAGACTCAAAGCATGATAGATGATGCCCTAAGCTTTTACCGAAGCGGCTTCGAGGCGCTGTACAGCCGTTTTTCGCCTCCTCCAAGCGGAGACGGAGAATGGCACAGAGTAGGCACATCAGACGTTGTCTACGACGACGACTTCGGCTACGCCCTCACAGGACTCCTCTACTATGAGGGATGGAGCCAAACAGTCCAGCAGGTCTACTGGAGCATCAACACCATCACCAGAGAATACGACACTGGCAAAATCAAAGAAAAACTTG
>CAZYJH010000069.1:0-8754 GCA_964647775.1 uncultured Candidatus Bathyarchaeia archaeon | reverse complement strand
ATGTCCACGTTTTCTGCGGCGAATCTTATCATGTCGCCTACTTCGTTGTCGTTTATGCCGCCCTGCAGGGTTGGAACCAAAATAATTTCTATGTCATGCTCCCTGCAAAGCTCAACCAGCCGCAGCTTATTCGGAAGCAGTTTCGCGTTTCTCAGCTTCTCGTAGGGTCCATCCGTGAGCCCATCAAACTGAAGATACACAATATTCAACCCAGCCTTCTTCAAGTTCTTGACAAGCTCTGGCTCGTTGGACATTCTGATGCCGTTTGTTGCCAGAAGAATCATATATTTCAGGTCATGCGCCATCTTCACGATTTCAACTATGTCGTCGCGGACTGTGGGTTCTCCGCCAGCGAACATTACAGCTAGGGGAGGAGGCTCCTGTTTTTTCAGAAACTTTAGCATTTCTCTGATGTTTTCTTGGGTTGGTTCGTAAAGGTCAGGTGGCTGTGCCGCGTTCGCGAAACATATCGGGCACCTTAAGTCGCACTCGTTGGTTACGTCGATGACTGACATGACTGTTGTTGATACATGATTTTTGCATTCGTTCACGCCGCAGCCGTAGGGGCAGTTGTCCTTGAATGGTTCGGCTGATGGTTTCTTGTATTCTTCAGCCTTGTGGTAGATGTCTGCTCTGCTCCAGTAGGTGTCATTGAAGCTTCCATGCTCGCTGCACTCCTTCTGGATCAGAACTTTTCCGTCTTTCTCCACGACTTGAGCCTTTATTTTTTTTAGGCAAACTGGGCAGACGCTGAATGTTTCCCTGAGAATCTTCTGTGACTTCACTTTAGAACCCCCAAAATTAATGCTATAGGTATCAGTATCATCGTTCTGGTCACCAATCTTTCTTGTTTCTTTACCACATTAATGTCTTGGTTTCTGAGAAGAGCAAATCCCGAAACTACGAGGATTATGTCCCAGAGGATTATCGGAATCAAATATGCCCAACCGACTGCATTCACCAAATAGGGCACTGGGGAGCCTATTACATTGAGCAAAAAGAAGACTGCTCCAACTTTGGTGGCAAATTTTGGACCGCGTTTCGCTGCTAAGCTGGCGTATCCTGCCTTCAGGTCTCCCTCTAAACTCAGCACATCCCGTAATATGTTTCCGCCGATGCTGCCCATGCTCATAAACGACAAAGATAACGAAATGATAGTGAATGTTCCAGTGAGGGCGGCTTCGCCATAAACAAAGGATGTTCCTATAAGAAAGCCCATCAGAAAGCTTCCGAAAAATCCGGCTGACTTCTTTATGACTTTGGAGTATAAAACCAGAAGAGCCGTGTCCATGAGGGCGATTGCAAAGCATACCCAGTCGAGTGCAACGGATGCAGCCAATCCAATCGTGAAAAGGATTATGGCTGCCAGAAGAGCATGCCACGGCGCTAAAGCTTTGGAGGGGATGGGTCTGTTTTGTTTGACGATGGCGTCTGACTCTTGGTCGATGTAGTCGTTGAAGGCGAAGCCTCCTGAGCTGATGCATATTGCAGACAAGACAACTAATGGTAATATCCACTGGTCTTCTGGTAAGCCTCCCTGCAGGACAAGTATTGTTAAAACTGAGAGACCGCCAGTCATGAGCCAGTAGGGCGGTCGAAGAAGCATAAATATGGCTTTTAGCCTCTTCTTCAACGACACCATTTAAATCGCGCCTAATATTTTCCTGAGCTTATTAACTTTTTCAGTCCTTCCTTCAAGCTGACTTGGGGTCTCCACTGCAGCTTATTCGCGGCTTTGCTGTTGTCTGCTAGGGTTATGTCCATGTCTCCTTCCCATGCTTGACCGCCCTTGAAATAGACGTCAACATCCTTCAGTCCCAGAATTTCAATCATCATTTCTGCTAACTCCGCCACAGAGGTTGTGGTTCCTGTGCCAACATTAAATGCCTCTCCCGGAGCTTCAGGAGAAGTTGCAGCTCTGAGCAAAAAGTCAACCATGTCCGATATATACACGAAATCTCTGGACTGTCTGCCTGTCCCCAACACCTCCAGCTTTTTGGGTGACTTCTTCAGTTTTTTAAGAAAATCATACATGACTCCGTGGCAGTTTGGACCATAAACGTTGAAGATGCGGAGCCTAACAACCTCCAGCCCGTAAGTCGCTTGGTGGAATCGGCAACAGTTTTCGCCAAGCAACTTTGACAACCCATAGAAAGCGATTGGGTTTGTCGGGTAAGTTTCTGGCGTTGGTCTCTTCTCTGGATTGCCATAGACTGCACAGGAGGATGAGAAGACCACTCTGGCGTCAGTTTTTCTTGCGGCTTCGAGGACATTCAATGTTCCGATTACGTTGATTTCGCAGTCTTCTTGGGGGTTTTTCATGGAAAAGGGAACGCTTGTTTGGGCTGCCAGATGAAAAATGACTTCACTGTTTTTTGTTGCTTTCTCCAGCGCCGCTGGGTCTCTGATGTCCGCCTGCACAAAGTTGAGACCCTTATCAAGAAGGTCTTCTATGAACTCCATTTTTCCTGAATACAGGTTGTCGAAGGCGGTTACTTTGGCGCCTTTTTCCAAAAGTGTTCTGCAGAGGTTGGAGCCTATGAAGCCGGCGCCGCCAGTTACAACAACTTCCTTGTTTTCTAAGCTTTTCAAGGTAATTCCCCAGTTGTGACTGCAAACTAAGGGGGTTACTCATTACTTAAGTTTTCCAAAAAACCAGCGGATTCCATGACGAAAAAGTGGTATACGAGCCCGAAAGCAGGTTGCCTGCACTCTTTTGCGGTCTATAAGTCGTGTGGGCTTCCTTTTATTGTTGGGTTGCTTCAACTGATAAGTTTAGTCTGGTTCCTGTGTAGTCCCACTCGTTTTTTGTTGTATTGAAGAACCACAGTTCAAAGATTATTTTGTTGTTTCCCGGATGGTCTATGTTTATTGTCACCGGAAACTCCCACGTTTCTCCCTCCAGCACCGTTCTATTGAAGCACTCTACAGGTTCGGCTGCGCTGGAGCCGTCATCCAGCATGAGTTGTACTGAATAATCTACTGTTGTGCCGTTCTGGTTTTCCACGCCAACCCACAGCGTGAAGGTGCTGTTTGTGCCCAGAATCACAGTTTTTGGGTAATTTTCTGCCTGTTTTTCTGAATCAAGGACATACATTGCGGAAAAGTATTCGGTTTGTACGGGCTCAAGTACCATCTGAGCCACTAAGACTGTGCCCATAATCGCGATGGCTACAAAAATCGTGATAATTATGGTTCGTTCTTCGATGCTGTTTGAAGCCTTCTCTGTCCTCTTGATTTTCTTTTCCATCAAGTCTTCACGTTGGTCTGCCTTCAATCCAGTGCCCTCCCATGAAAAAGACGGGAACGTCTGTTTTCATCGGACAATCCTTCTATATAGACTATGCTTACATTTAGGCTTGTCCCAATAAAAGAATTCTGAGGATTTCCCATCCAGCCTTGAACCTGTTCAAAGTCTATGTGTGTAAAACTGTTTCTTAGCTACACGAATTCGCTGTAAATTTTTTGTAGTTGGCGAACGTTTTCTGTCCAAGTGAACTTGTTCTCAACGTTTCTTCGGGCTTCCGCGCCGATTGTCGTCCCCAAATTTTCCTCTGATAGAAGCTTTGAGGTTGCTTCAGCCATTGCCTCCGGATTCATGGGCGGCACAAGAACCCCATTTTTCATGTGTTCAAGTATTTCGGGTGTTCCTCCCACGGCTGTTGCTATGACTGGCACTCCGCATGCCATGGCTTCCAGAAGCACCAGCGGCAGTCCCTCGCCTGAGGCTGAGGGTAGCATGAAGATGTCGGCGGCGTCATAGTATACGGGCAGCAGCTCGTCGGGGACGAATCCGGCTAGTTTGATGTTTTGGCTGATTCCCAGCTCTTTTATGCGGTCTTCTATGAGTTTTCTGCTTGGACCTTTTCCTGCAACAACAAACAGGACATCTGGGCGGTTCCTTGCTACATGGGGGACTGATTCTATGAGGGTGTCTAAGCCGTTTTTGTAGACGAGCCTGCGGACGCTGAGGACTATTTTCCTGTTTTTGGGCAGTCCCAGTTTTTCTCTGCTTTGGGTCTTGTTTACTGGGCGGAAAAAGTCTGTGTCTACGCCGTTGTATATCACTTGGGTTTTTGTTTTGTCTGCGCCCAGCCGTAGAACATACTTTTTTGTTTCTTTGCTGACTGTGGCGATTCTGTCTGCGTTTTTCAGAACGGATTTGCCTATGAACTGGTCGTTGAGTTGCTCGACTATGTTGAGGAACGATTTGTAGTCGATGAATGTGTTGTGCTGCGTCACTATGAAGGGCTTCTTGCACTTTTTTGCAACCATCCCCGCCAGGTACGAAGCCATGTACACGTGCCCGTGCGCGTGCACCAGGTCGCACTTGCTTATGAGCTTCATGAACGTCTTGTAGGCTTTGAAGGAGATTATTGGGTAGGGCACTCCGAAACGTTTAGCCACATTCAGTGAAGGATAATGATGGATGGTGATTCCCTCTAGGGGATTCATGTTTCGTCCCTCATATTTGCTCGTCAAAACATCAATCTGATATCCCATTTCCGTCAGCCTTTTGCTCTGCTCATAGGATACCTGCTCTATGCCTCCCTTGTGGGGCGGAAAATAGTGCGTGACAAGGCAGATTCTAGGCATAGTTGCACCGTGGAGACCTGCAAATTTAACAGTTTCGCACTACATGCAAGAAGTTGTGAACTTTGTCGATGGAGTGTTCACCCGAACCTGTTCCTATTAGGAGCCTAATAGAGGTACATTGTTGAAATCAGTCTTTTTTCAGGAAATCAGCAGCACAGCACAAGTTTGCTGAAACAAGTTCACACCAAGTCCGGATTTATTTTTTTGCTAATTCCTATGAAATGAAGGAGACAATTGGATTCCAAAAATAATTATTTTTGCGTTAAATTTTAGCTCCAAACCGCCACAAAAAGCTCCTTCGCGTTATTACATAGATAATTTTTTAAGTTAAACTGAACAAACCACTAATCACATAAAAAAAGGGGGTTATTAATAATGAAAGAAAGAATAGTGAGAACTTTCTGCGCATTGATGCTTTGCAGTCTACTGCTGCTGACTGTTGGAACCGCCATGGCAGCTGAACCAGGCTACGAAAGAACCTCCTACCCGACTGTAGTAACTCCTACTATTGATGGGATGTGGACCTCTGATGATGAATGGACTGACGGCGACTTCACTTGGATAGGCGAAGACGTTGCCTTCACAAGTACATGGGATTTTGATGGCACAGTAGCTACCACACGATGGCTTGTCGAATTTTTCACTGACACCACCGACGATGCTGAAGATTATTGGCAATTTTGTATTGACGGTGACCAGGGCGGGGGCTCTTCTCCTCAGCCCAGCGATTACATGTTCAAGATTATAGGACACACCAATCTGCAATGGTATACAGGAGGAGTAGGAGAGTGGATGGGACCTGTAACCTTGGGGGAATCTGAGATAGACTGGGCTAACTCGTTAAGCGCCTCACCGACTAATAGCACGCCGCACTGGATACTGGAATTCGTTATAGCGAAGGGTACAGGGACAGTACAAATGGGCATTCTGTGGAACTTCTTATTAGGCGTTTACGACGCAAGCAATCCCGGACTTCTAGCTTGGCCACCCACCAACCCAGACGTTCCAAACACGTGGGGAATCGAAAATTACTCTTCGGAAGCAATCCCAGAAGGCTTAACTTTCGCAGTAATGGCGTTGCTATCGTCCATTTCAGTGCTTATCGGCTACAAATACTTCATTAAGCGGAAAGAAACGAAGGATGATACCCAATAAGACGGGGAAGCTAGGACACAAGCAACAATGTTTGTGATATCCCACGCTCCCCTTTTTTTTGTAAATCTTTCTTTCAACTCCACTCATCTTGTGGGTGCGTTAAAATTTTACTTTAGATTTTTTTGAATCTAGAAATTGATTTTATTTTTTTGTTTCTTAATTTAGTGAACCACACGTCTTCTTTGACTCTGACAATATCTGCAGGAACAAAACCTAAAACATAGTAAACATGTTCTCGAACGATTTCGCCCTCTAAGGTACTTTGTTGTGTTTTGTGGTTTGAGTTATGCTTGGTCTTTATCACATCGGTGAGAGTTTGGCGGAATTTTCCTCTAACAGAGAATGCAAAACATCTAAATTTGACAGACAAAATTAACTTGTTAGATATGTCCGCCGAAAGCCGCAGCCAAGTCCGCATAGGACTAGAGGTTCACGTCCAGTTGACCAGCCTCAAAACTAAACTGTTTTGCGGCTGCAGCTCAGACTACAAAGGCAAAGACCCCAACACCCTAACCTGCCCCGTCTGCCTCGGAATCCCCGGCTCGCTTCCGGTCCTCAACGAGAAGTCCGTAGATTACGCTGTTATGGCTGCGCTGGCACTAAACTGCACGGTCTCGGAGCGGATGTTCTTCTTCAGAAAAAACTACTACTACCCGGACATGCCAAAAAACTTCCAGATTTCGCAGTACGACAAGGCTGGAGGCGTTCCCCTTGCTGTGGACGGCTTCCTCGACATTGATGCTGGCAAAAAACGGAAGCGGATTCGAATTGGGAGGGTTCACATGGAAGAGGACCCGGGAAGACTGGTGCATCAGGGCGCCATAGACACGTCCCCCTACACGCTGGTGGACTATAACCGCGCAGGAATCGCGCTCCTAGAAGTTGTCACAGAACCAGACCTCGATTCCCCCAAGGAGGCAAGGGTCTTCCTGCAGAAACTTCGTTCCATCTTTGAGCACCTAGGAATCTTCTCAGGCAGGCTGGAGGGTTCGATGCGGTGCGACGCCAACATTTCCCTCATCGGCGGAACCCGCGTGGAAGTCAAGAACATTTCCTCCTTCAAAGAGGTGGAGCGTGCTCTCGGCTTCGAGATTATGCGCCAAAAAAACTTGGTCAAGCGGGGCGTCGCCGTCAAGCTTGAAACCAGACACTGGGACGAAACCCGCAGAGTAACCGTCTCCCTACGCACCAAGGAAGAGGAGCATGATTACCGCTATTTTCCTGAGCCCGACCTTGTACCCGTAGTCATCGCCGGCAAGCACATCACAGAAGTTAAGGAGAGGATGCCTGAGCTGCCGGACGCCAGAATCAACCGCTTTGTTGAAGACTATAACCTGCCCAGATACGATGCTGAGGTTCTGGTAAGCGACAAAGCCTTGGCTGACTTCTTCGAACAAAGCGTGCAACTGTATGACCGACCCAAAGAAATCAGCAACTGGATGATGAGCGACCTTCTGCGGAACCTCTACGAAAACAACCTTGAGCTCACAGAATCCAAAATCGCTCCCGAGCACCTAGTTGAGATGATTCGGCTGATTGAGAAGGGCGTCATAAGCGGCAAAATCGGCAAAAGAATCCTGCCAGAAATGGTGCTAACCGGAAAACGTCCATCACAGATCATAGAAGAACGCGGCTTAGTGAAGATAGCCTCCCGAGACATCCTCGAGGATGCCGTGGAAACGGTTTTCAGGGAAAATCCGAAATGCGTGGAAGATGCCCTCGGCGACGAAAACGCTGTTCACTTTCTGGTAGGACAACTAATGAGAGCAACAAGGGGCAAGGCTGACCCCCAGTTAGCCAACCAGATGATCCACGAAAAACTGGCAACCCTGAAAGCCAAAGAAAACAGCTAGAACAGTTCCTGTCAGTCCTTTTTCTGGGTTTCAGCCTCGATAATTGTTGTCAAGACTTTGAAGAGTGAAAGGGCGGTTCCTCTTTCGGCTCCGAAACCCGATGTTGCGCCTAGCAGGCAGATGCCTTTCCATCCACGCTTTTTTGCGAGTCCAAGCAGTAACCCTGTTGCGCCGATGATTCTGCCCTCGCCGTAGATTTGGGTTCCCTTATCCAAGTGTTTCTTGACGAGTTTCGGGGAGGTGGCGGATATGTAAATTTCGTTTCCGGGCTTGGATGTGACTACTCCGCCCATGGTGACCACAAATCGGCTGCCGTACTTTTGTGCGAAGTCCAGGATTTCGTCGCATAGGTCATAGTGGGCTAAGGTGTCCTCTAGGGAAGGCTGATAGTCTCCAGTCAGGATGATGTAACTGTTTTTCTCGGTTTTGGCTGCGTAGAACCTGTAGCGGGGTGGACTGCAGATTCCCTCCTTGTTCACTGCCACGTAATCCTGAAAGTATGGCGCATAAAGTTCAGCGAAGACTTTAGCGTCAGTAGATTCTATCAGATGCCGTGCTGCAATCAACCCCACGTTTCCCAGCCCCGTGAGCCCCTCTACCAAAATCGGCTCCTTCAGTTGCGGCTCAAAGATTTGGCGAAAATACGGCTTATCCAACGAGTTCACCCAACAGTTAGTGGAACAGGCAATCTATAGTTCTTTCGCATTTTTTCACTCGAGTGCTGGTTTCCTGTTTCTGTAGGCTGTGTTCTGCTCGAAGGCGTATGCGGTCTGCAGCGTCAGGTCTTCTCTGAGTGGCGGAGCCAAAATCTGCATTCCTACGGGAAGACCGTCCGTGAATCCGCATGGAACAGAAATTGCGGGCAGCCCAGCCAAGTTCGCTGACACAGTGTCCACATCGCTCATGTAAAGCGCCAGAGGGTCTTCTATTTTTTCTCCGATCTTGAAGGGCGGAAAAGGCATGGTTGGACCGACGAGAACATCATATTTTTTGTAGGCTTCATCGAAGTTGTTTCGAATCAGTGTTCGAACCTTGAGGGCTTTCAAGTAATATTTGCTGTAATATCCAGCTGAGAGGGCGTAGGTGCCAAGAATTATTCGCCGCCTCACCTCAGCTCCGAACCCAATCCGCCTGTTTCTTGAGTAAACTG